>CASFAP010000109.1 GCA_949292695.1 uncultured Eubacteriales bacterium
ACCGCCGACGATTTTGACTTTTCTCATTTAAAGGAAGAACTTTCCGAAATCCGGTCGCGGGATATGACCACAGCGTCGGGACACGCGGGATGCGGTTGGCTTCATCATGTCCAGATGCGTTCCTACGATGAAATCTTCTACGACGTGCTAGACAATGCCTTTATGGAAGAATATATGGCACGCAACCGGGCGTTTTACCTGGACTACTTCACCCGTCTGTTTGAAGCGGCCGACGGTTTGATCGACATCATCCGCGCCGATGAAGATCTGGGCGGCCAGCAGAACATGCTGCTCAGCCCCGAACTGTGGCGCAAATGGTACAAACCGCTCTGGAAAGAGGTTTTTGCCATCGCCAAACAGCATGGGGCCAAAATCCGGCTCCATTCCTGCGGCTACTGCTATCCGCTCGTCCGAGATTTCATTGAAATCGGAGTGGATATCCTCAACCCGCTGCCGCCATATGTCCGGGACAGCGATCCGGCTGCCATGAAGGCAGAATTCGGCTCGATGCTCTGCTTTGACGGCGGCGTTGACCAGATGAACGTTCTGGTACAGGGCACACCGGAACAGGTGCGGCAGGAGGTAAAGCTCCGGATGGAGCAGCTCGCCCCCGGCAGCGGTTATATTGTGGGACCGTCCCAGGTGATCGAAAAGGATATTCCGCTGGAAAACGCCATCGCCTTTTTCAAAGCCTGCCTCGAATACGGACAACGGTAAAATTCCCAAAAAACCGCAACGCAAAAACATTTTCGCTGGTAAAACCGGAAAATCGAAAAAATTCGCACGACTGTAAAGGAAAGCCCTTGACAGCCGTGCTTTTTTCGGGTATAATATCGGATGTAAAGCAAACGCATTTACACAGCACGCCCCGGAGTGGAAAAAGGAGGCCGGCCGGATGAGCAAAAATCTTGGGATTTCAGATCTTCTTGACCTGTACGGCGAAATGCTCACCGATAAACAGCGCGACGTCATCGAGCTGTATTACAACCAGGACCTCTCCCTTGCGGAAATCGCCGAACACGAACAGATCACCCGCCAGGGCGTCCGGGACAACATCAAACGCGGCGAGGCTTTTCTGCTGGAAATGGAAGAAAAGCTCCATTTTGCCGAAAAATTCAAAAAGCTTGTGGCAGTCACCGAAGAAATCACCGCGCACTGCGCCGAAATCGAGCGGATTAACCGGGGATTCACCTATTCCCACGCGATTGAGGAGCACGCCCGCAAGGTTCGGGAACTCGCCAACAACTACCTCGACGATAACTTCTGACCGGAAACCGGTCATTTTGAAAGGAGGGCAACCCATTGGCATTTGAAAGCCTTTCAGAAAAGCTTGCAGCGGCCTTTAAAAAGCTCCGCTCCAAGGGAAAACTGAGTGAATCGGATATCAAGGACGCCATGCGGGAAGTCAAAATGGCCCTTCTCGAAGCGGACGTCAACTACAAAGTCGTCAAGGACTTTGTCAAAACGGTGAGCGAACGCGCCGTTGGGCAGGAAGTGCTCGAAAGCCTGACTCCCGCACAGCAGGTCATCAAAATCGTTAACGAAGAGCTGACCGCATTGATGGGAAGCCAGAACGCCCGCATCGAATTCCCCTCCAAACCGCCCTGCGTTGTGCTGATGTGCGGCTTACAGGGAAGCGGTAAAACCACCCACTCGGCAAAACTTGCCAAATACTTCAAAAACCAGGGCCACCGCCCGCTGCTCGTTGCCTGTGACATCTACCGTCCGGCTGCAATCGAACAGCTCCAGATCGTCGGCGAAAAGGCCGGCGCCAAGGTTTTTGAAATGGGCAAGGAAAACCCCGTCAAAATCGCCACCGAAGCGCTCAAATACGCAAAGGACCACGGCAACGACCTCGTCATCATCGACACCGCCGGCCGCCTGCATATCGACGAAGTGCTGATGGAGGAATTGAAACAGATTGAAGCCGCCGTCAACCCAAACGAAATCCTGCTCGTTGTCGACTCGATGACCGGTCAGGACGCCGTCAACGTGGCGGATACCTTCAACAAAGCGCTGCCGATCACCGGCGTCATCCTGACCAAGCTCGACTCCGACACCCGCGGCGGTGCCGCTATCTCG
>CASFAP010000110.1 GCA_949292695.1 uncultured Eubacteriales bacterium
ACCGCTAAAAGCAGGCCATACAAAGATACTCGTTTTGCCATATGTCACCCTCACTCAATTCGCACGACGACACGGTGCGGCAGACAGACAATAACCTCGCCTGACTGGTCAATCGCCGCATGTTTAACGCAGATCAAATCAGGGCAATCGGCCCATTCCATACGGACTTCTCCACTCGATACGACAATCCAATTCCCAGCAAGCGCAATGGTGCGGTCTTCCGAAATTGCATAGCGAGCCACCTCGCCGTCGGATTCGACAACGACCGTTTGCCCAGCCCCACGAGGTATCAGGGATAGGCCTGCCCACAAGGCGAGCGCGGCGGCAAGAAATCCGCCCAAAAGCCACCAGTCTCTCCGTTTCATCCCGCCGCCTCCCGCCGAAAGAAATCGTTGGTATTATAGCACAAAATTCGTCACATTTCTATCCATGAATTTTTTGTTTTCTTTTAAATCAAATTCATGTATAATAAATATGAGATTTATAAAATAAAGGGAGTAAAAGTATGAGCGGTATTTTCGGTGTGGTTTCCAAGTCAAGCTGTGTCTTCGATCTATTTTTTGGAATCGACTATCATTCCCACTTAGGCACGCGCCGCGGTGGCATGGCGGTCTACGGCGAAGACGGCTTTCATCGCGCCATCCACAACATCGAGAATTCCCCCTTCCGCACCAAGTTCGAAAAGGATGTTGAGGAATTAGAGGGCTATTACGGCATCGGTTGCATCTCTGACAACGAGCCGCAACCGCTTCTTGTCCGCTCGCATCTCGGGAGCTTCGCCATTACAACCGTAGGGCGCATCAATAACCTTGAGGCCTTGACTGAGGCCGCCTTTCAGAACGGAAAGACCCACTTCCTTGAAATGAGCGGCAATCTTGTCAATCCAACAGAACTCGTCGCCGCTCTCATCAACCAAAAAGATAATCTTGTCGAGGGCATCCGCTTCGCCCAGGAATCCATTGACGGTTCCATGTCGATGCTCATTATGACGCCCGAAGGTATTTACGCGGCCCGCGACTACAAGGGCAGGACCCCGCTTGTCATCGGCCAAAAGAAGGGGGCCTTTTGCGCCTCCTTTGAAAGCTTTGCCTATATTAATCTCGGCTATTCCGATTATAAAGAACTGAAACCGGCCGAGATCGTGTTTATGACGCCTGAAGGTGTCAAGACCGTTGCCGACCCGAAAGAGGATATGAAAATTTGTTCGTTTTTATGGATCTATTATGGATACCCCACCTCATCATATGAGGGTGTGAACGTGGAGGATATGCGTTACCGTTGCGGCGCCGCTTTGGCGCGCAGGGACGACGCTTCGCCCGATATCGTGGCCGGCGTACCGGATTCCGGCATTGCCCATGCGATTGGATACGCAAACGAATCGGGAATTCCCTTTGCTCGGCCCTTTATTAAATATACCCCGACTTGGCCCCGGTCCTTTATGCCGACCAAGCAAAGCCAGCGCAATTTGATCGCTCGGATGAAGCTTATCCCAGTCGACGCGCTGATTCGAAAAAAGAAACTTCTCTTAATTGATGATTCCATCGTCCGCGGCACCCAGATGCGGGAAACGACAGAATTCTTATATAAAAGCGGCGCAAAGGAAGTTCACATCCGCCCCGCCTGCCCGCCGCTTCTTTATGGATGCAAATCCTTAAACTTCTCCCGTTCCAACTCTGAACTCGACCTCATCACCCGCCGTATCATTGCAGATCGGGAGGGTCAGTCGGTTTCCAAAGAGGTTCTCGATGATTATGCAG
>CASFAP010000111.1 GCA_949292695.1 uncultured Eubacteriales bacterium
GGCGTATGCCGACCTCGTTTTGAATAGTAACCCAGAGGCGTATCTCAAATCTGTTACTGAGTACAAGCCTTTGGACTAAAGCTCGGTATACCAAACACCGAATTAAGAATGGACTTTGAGAGAAATTGAGGTATAACAATATGAAACAGATTATAACTATTCAGCACACGCAATCAATTCACCACACAAATGGTATGGTGGGTTCTTGGACAGATTGGAATCTTTCTGAATTAGGCATTGAACAGGCTGAAAGAATAGGGCAGAAATTAGCGAAGCAGTTATCCGGTCACAAAATTGTTATGTATGCTTCCGATCTTCTGCGAGCAAAGCACACCGCTGAAATTGTCGCAAAGCATATGGGAATCGCACCTAACATTAGAACGGAACTTCGAGAGCGCAATTTAGGTAAATGCGTTGGCAAATCTGTTCAGTGGCTTCGTGAGAACATTGAGGTTCAAGAGAAAACCATTGATGACAGGATGTTTTCTGATGCTGAGAGTAGACGCGACGAATGGAATCGCTTAAAACCTCTTTTTGACGAGATAATGGCAAGTAATGATGAATGTATCATTGTAGTATCACATGGCGATTTGCTGAGCGTTTGGAATACGATGTTCCTCGGAATGGATGTGGATGCGCTGAATCAGTTTGAGCTTTTTGGCATGGCGGGCGGCGTTTCCTTCATGTTTCAAAACGACGAGGGTAAGCGGTTTATCAAGAAAATGAGCGATTTGTCCTATCTTTGTTCCGAAAGGTAGACGGCTTATTGCGACGGCGGCGCGTCAGGGAGCGACGCCAGAAAAAGCCGTCGCCGCGCCGCTGCATTGGGATGGCTTGTCCCGGGCCGCAGGCCATGATATAATGGGCCAAAACCAAACGCGCAAAGGAGAGCCGCGGCATGCTGGAAACGAGCCGACTGATACTCAGGCCCTTTGAGGAGCGGGACTATGCGCAGGTATACGAATACACAAACCTGCAAACGGTTCATTGCTTCGCGGACATGCGCTTTGACTCCCTGGAGGCCGCCAGGCAGGAAGTGCTCCGCCGGCAGGAGGACGCGGAGTTCTACTGGGCCATTTGCCTCAAGGAATCCGGCCGGGTCATCGGCGAGGTCTTCGCCCACCCGGAGCAGGCCGCGCCGGGCGCGGCGGCCGCGGACACCTTTTCGCCCTGCTGGATGCTGCACCCGGACGCGCAAGGCAAAGGGTATGCGTATGAAGCGGTGCGCGCGTATTTCGACTACCTGTTTAAGCACAAGGGCGCGAGGCGAATCTATGCCTATACCGAGGATACCAACCTGCCCTCCCAAAGGCTCTGCGAGAAGCTTGGCATGCGCCGGGAGGGAGTATTCCTGGAGTATGTGAGTTTTGTAAACGGTCCCGACGGCGCTCCTTTGTATGAAAACACCCTACAGTACGCCATTTTGAAGCGGGAGTGGTAACCGCCGTCCAGTATAAGGAAAAGCAGCAGGGAGAGTATGTGGCGAAATACGCCAACGAAGCCGACACCATAAAAAACCCGCTATTTTCAAATGCTGCCCCTGTTTTGGGAAATCCTGCTGAAAATTATTTTTGTAAGCCTTGCCTTGTTTGTTTTGGATTGGCGAATCGCCTTGGTTACGATTTTGCTTTTGACCACGCCGCTTTATATTCCGAAACTCATCGAGAAACGCCTGCAAAAGGCGCAAACGGAGTATTTGAAGGCGGTTGAAGACAATCTGGCGAAAGTGAACGACTGGTTCAGCGGTTTTGAAATCATCAAAAACCATTCCATCGAGCGGCAAATCCTTGTGAGGTTCGATCAATCCAATACGCTCACCATGGACAAACTTCTCCGCGATACGGTTTTGGGAGCGACGGCGCAGCTGTTGACGACGCTGATTTCTTACCTGTCGTATTTCATCGTCCTTGCGTGCTCGACGTGGCTTGTCCTGTCGGGAGAGTTTTCGGCCGGCGATTTTTTCGTGGCGATCGGGATGATCGACCAGCTTTCCTATCCGCTCATCTCCTTGGCGGAGATCGTCCGGCAGTTCGTGGCCATCAGGCCGTCCTGCCTGGCGATGGAGCGGTTTGTCTTTCGCAGTCACGCCGGTGCGCATGCCAAATCCCTGCCCGGCATCGACAAAGAAATCTGCTATCACAGCGTTTCTTTTGGGTATACCGATGACCGGCCGCTTTTGCAAAACTTTAGCTTCAGGGCGGAAAAAGGCAAAAAGTATTTGATGAAGGGGCCCAGCGGCTGTGGCAAAACAACCGCCGTCAATTTGCTTTTGCGCTATTATGATGTGACAAGCGGCGAAATCACGATGGACGGAGTGCCCATTACCGAATACGACACCACCTATCCGGCGATGACCGTTGTCAGGCAAGAGGCGGTTTTGTTCCACGACACGCTGAGAAATAACTTGACAATGTACCGCGTGATGAGCGATGAAAAGCTCATCAGGATGCTGCAAAGTCTCGGCCTTGACCGGTTTGCCAATTTGCAGTCGCTGAATCGCGTCATCACGGAAAACGGCGCAAACCTTTCCGGCGGTGAGAAAAAACGAATCTGCCTGGCG
>CASFAP010000112.1 GCA_949292695.1 uncultured Eubacteriales bacterium
AAATACTTTGAGGCGTTTGGATTGACCCAAAAGACCGGCATTGACCTGCCGGGCGAGGCGACATCGGCCTACCACGCCGAAAAGGATATGGGCCCGGTTGAACTAGCCTCTACCTCTTTTGGCCAGACCTTTAAAATCACGCCGATCCAGCTCCTCACCGCGATTTCAGCCGTGGTGAACGGCGGTTATCTGGTCCAACCTCATGTCGTCAGCCAAATCCTCGACGACGAGGGGAATGTCGTCAAATCGGTCGACACGACCACAAAGCGGCAGGTTATTTCGGCCGAAACGTCGAAAAAAATGTGCCAGGTGCTCGAGGGCGTCGTATCTGACGGCAGTGGCCGCAACGCCTATGCGCCCGGGTTCCGGATCGGCGGCAAGACCGGCACCTCGCAAAAGGTGGCCGAAATGCTGGCCAGCGGAGAGACCGGACTTTATGTCGCTTCCTTCTGCGGTATTGCACCGATGGATGACCCGCAGGTCGCGGTGCTAGTGCTACTCGACGAACCGCACGGCGACAGCTATTACGGCGGTACGATTTCAGCCCCGGTCGGCGGGCAAATCCTTTCGGATGTTTTGCCTTATCTGGGATATGAACCGCAGTACACCGAAGAAGAACTGGCCAATCTCGCCATTCCGGTTCCCAGCGTTGAGAATTTAAGTCTGAGCGAGGCCAAACAAAAGGTCCAGCAGGCTGGACTCACGTCACGCGTCATTGGAAATGGTGATACCGTCGTAAAACAACTCCCCGCCTCGACACAATCGATTTATAAAAACGGTGTTGTCATCCTTTATACTGAAGAGCAGGAGGATACAACAGTCAAGGTGCCGAACTTGACGGGACTTACGGTCTCGCAGGTTAATTCGGCGGCCGCGGCGGCTGGCATTAATGTCGAGTTTTCGGGTTATACGCTGTCGGGTAGCGGCGTGAAATCCTACCGCCAAAGCATTGAAAAGGATACAACCGTCCCAGCCGGAACAGTCGTTACGGTATACTTCCGCGACGCCGACACCGGCGATCTGGCCGAATAAATTTTGGTGTTTGGCGCAAAATTTTGCAGCGATTCTCTGCGTAGTTCAAGTTTTAAATCTGTCAAGATACGGAAAAGGCCCTGCGGGCGCGGGGAAAACCATCCAGCGCGACAGCATCCAAAAGGCCGAAAATCAGGGCACATCGGGTGCGGGAAATCGCTCGCTGTCCGTTCGCCCGCTCCAAACGATATGGCTCCGCAGGCTTGAAAAAACTGAAGAAGGCATTCCCTGCGGCTGAATGCAAAGCGCCGCCGAAATGATTTCACCAAGATAGGGAAGAAGGTCTACCTGGTTGCACGAAACTCGCTTCCATGTCTTGCGCAACAGAGGAGATTGGCTCGCCCTTTAAAAGGCGAAGCTTCATAGAAAGGAACCGATATGCTTTTATCTGAACTTATGGATCACGTCCCGGCAGGGTTGGACAGGAAAATCACCGGGATCAGTTGCGACTCGCGGCAGGTGCGCCAGGGGCATGCTTTTTTCTGCATCGCCGGTGCAAAACTTGATGGGCACGACTATGCAAAGGAAGCCTTGGAGGCCGGGGCGATTGTGGTCGTTGTCGAGCGAGATTTGGGGCTTCAGCAACAAATCGTCGTTGCTGACACGCATGCGGCCTATGCCGCCACCTGCGCGCGTTGGTTCGGCAATCCTGCCGACGAACTGAAACTCATCGGCGTGACCGGTACAAACGGCAAGACGTCGGTGACCTATTTGCTCAAAGCCATCCTCGAAGCGGCGGGGGAGAAGGTTGGACTTGTGGGAACCATTCAGAACATGATCGGCGACGAGGTCATCGCCGCACACAACACAACCCCCAATGCCTATGAATTGCATTCGCTTTTTTCGCTCATGAAAAAATCGGGTTGCACGTATTGCATTATGGAGGTTTCTTCCCACGCCCTCGACCAAAAGCGGGTGGGTGGACTCACCTTTGACCGCGCTATTTTTACAAACCTGACGCAGGATCACCTCGACTACCATGGCACGATGGAAAACTATATGCTGGCCAAGCGCAAACTCTTTGAAATGTGCCGCAAGGCCGTTGTCAATGCCGACGACGCCTGGGCTGAGCAACTACTTGCCGGCTTACCCTGCGAGGTCTTAACCTATTCGACCAGTTCAGATAACACCACTTACACCGCTAAAAATATCGTTTTGCGGCCCGACGGTATCAGCTATGAGCTCGTGGGCTTTGGCACCATTGGACGAATCCGGCTAAAAACGGCGGGCCGGTTTTCGGTTTATAATTCGATGGCCGCGGCCGTAACGGCACTATCGCTTGGCATTGAGATGGGTGTCATTGCGGGTGCATTAGCTAGTTTGCCGGGCGTCAAAGGGCGAGCTGAGGTCGTGCCATGCGACAGGGGCTTTACAATTATTATTGATTATGCGCATACGCCCGACGGACTGCAAAACATTCTTTCGACCTTTCAAGATTGCCAAAAAAATCGGTTGGTTGTGCTATTCGGTTGCGGTGGCGATCGCGATAAGGGAAAACGGCCGCTGATGGGCAATATCGCGGCGCGATACGCAGATTATGTCATTGTGACGAGCGACAATCCCAGGAGCGAAGACCCTTCCAAAATCATCGCCGATATTTTAAAAGGCATGGAGGGAACCAAAACGCCCTATACAGTCGTCGAAAACCGGATTGAAGCGATTCATTATGCTGTCAAACACGCTCAGCCGGGCGATATTCTCGTCCTGGCAGGCAAGGGGCATGAGACCTATCAGGTGCTCAAAGAGGGCACGATCCATCTCGATGAAAGAGAAATCGTAGCCGAGGCCTTAAAAGAATTGGACAGCTAGTCTTGTGAAAGGAGGCGACATAAAGTCCGGCCCCGCCGCCGGCCTACATTTCGGCCGCCTTTTTGGGAGTGCCGGCCTTGCCGCCGAGGCGACATGCGCCAAAATTTCAGGCTATGTGTTGAATATTTTATCCTTCTCTTGGTCAGGTTTAAAACAAGACCTGGTTGCGTTTCATTGAAAGAAGATTACAATGCAAAGATGTGTTAAATATGAGTAGGCTTATGTTGCGGCGGCCTGCCCGCGCGAAAAGCGCGGGCGGACGCCCGCAGGCCGCGGAAATTCCTCAGGCGGTCAGAATTTCGAAAGCGGCGAGACCGCTATGAGCTGGGCGTCTGATTGCGGGCGTCCCGGGCGCTTCGCGCCCGAGGCCGCCGCGCCACAAACCCGGCCGCCGAAGGCACTCTGGCCGGCGTTTGCGTGAAATCGCATGATCTGGGTAAAAATAAAGGGGTAGAGGATTATGAAAGAATTGACTGCGGCGCTCGGCGCCCTTGTCGCTTGCGCGGCGACCACCGGGTTGGGGTTCGTCGTGATCCCGTTTTTAAAACGTTTAAAATTCGGCCAGACCATCCGGGAGGACGGCCCTAAATGGCACCATTCCAAAGAGGGGACACCCACCATGGGCGGCGTGCTCATCATTGCCGGCGTTTTAATCGGCCTTGTCATCGCCTATGCCTATTCCGGCTTCTCTGGCGGCAATCTTGTCATAGAACTGGGCGATTCGCTCAAAATGACCACTCTCTTTTCCGGCGTCGGCCTTGCCCTTGGTATGGGGCTGATCGGTTTTTTAGACGATTATATCAAGGTCGTCAAAAAGCGCAACCTTGGTCTAACCCCACGGCAAAAGACTCTTTTGCAACTCCTCGTTGCCGCCGCTTATCTTTCTAGCTTAGGGCTTGCCGGTATGAATACCACGTGGCTCCCCTTTGTTGGCGATATCGATATTATGTCGGGGGCAGGACTCCTATTTTGGCCCATCGCGCTTTTGTTTATTTACGGCTTTGCTAACGCTGTTAATTTAACCGATGGCATCGATGGCCTCGCTTCAAGTGTCACTTTGGTCGTCAGTTGCGCCTTTATGCTGGCATCCGGTTACTTTAGCTTTAGCGGCATCAACACCTTGGCCGCCGTCACGGCGGGCGCTTGTATCGGTTTTCTCCTTTGGAACGCCCATCCCGCCAAGGTTTTTATGGGAGATACCGGCTCCCTTTTCCTAGGAGGCATGGTTGTGGCGCTGTCTTTTGGCATCGGCCGACCGATCTTGCTTTTGCCCGCCGGAATCATTTATCTGATTGAAGCCGGTTCGGTCATCCTGCAGGTGGCCTATTATAAAAAAACCAAAAAACGCATCTTTAAAATGAGCCCGCTCCATCATCATTTTGAAATGTCAGGCTGGAGCGAAGAAAAAATCGTATTCATCTTTTCCTTTGTTACCCTCATCGGTTGCATACTGGCATTGCTTCCTATCTTTTTGCAGTGGTGACAAAGGGCCGCATTATCGCTCGAGGAGGCGACAACTTGGATCAGGGAAAAACCGTACGCCCGCAAAAAAAATCGAACTCCTTCCTCATGAAAGGGAAATTGGATCTCGGCTTTTTAAGCCTTGTTTGCATTTTGCTGGTGACTGGGGTCACAATGCTTTTCTCCTCGAGTTATGCCTATGCGCTGACCTATTTTGGAAATAGCTATCACTTCTTTTTGCGCCAATTAATGTTCGCAACGGTGGGCTTTGTTATCATGGTTTTGCTTTCAAAAGTTGACTACCATTTCTATCGCAAATTCGCTTGGCCGCTTTATATTGTATCGGTTATTCTGCTTGCGATTCTTTTGATTCTTCCGCCCATGGTGTCCGGGACCGACGCCAAGCGCTGGATCGTCATCGGCCCCATCAACTTCCAACCATCTGAAATTGCCAAGTTCGCGATCATTCTGCTTTTTTCTCATCTGATTTCAGCTAACTATGATAAAATGAAAAAGTTCACCTTTGGAGTCCTCTTTTTAGGAATTCTGCTGGCCATTGTCTGCGCGCTTGTCGTCGTCGAGACCCATCTCTCGGCAACGCTCCTCATATTTTCTATCGGCGTTGTGCTGATGATTGTCGGCGGCATCAAGGCTCGCTATATTGGGTTGGGGTTAGCCTCTGGTGTGGGGCTGGGTGCCATTGCGATCCTCAGCGGCGTCGTTTCCTACGGATCGAGCCGCATTCAGTTCTGGCTTAATCCCTGGGCCGACACGACCGGCAAGGGGTACCAGACCATTCAATCCCTCTTAGCCATCGGCTCGGGTGGCGTCATGGGCCGCGGCATTGGCCAGTCACGCCAGAAATATCTCTGGTTGCCAGAACCCCACAACGACTTTATCTTCGCCGTCGTCTGCGAGGAATTGGGACTCATTGGCGCCATGGCCATCATTCTGCTCTTCTGCGCGCTAGTCTGGCGCGGCTTTGTCATCGCCATGCGGGCTCCCGATAAATTTGGAAGTCTATTGGCTGTGGGCCTTACCTTCCAGGTCGGCATTCAGGCAGTGCTCAATATTCTGGTCGTCACCAATACTGTGCCGAATACTGGTATCAGCCTGCCCTTCTTCAGTTACGGTGGCACGGCATTATTAATTCTGTTGGCCGAAATGGGAATTATACTTTCGATCTCCCGCGGCTGTTCTCTCGAAAAAACATAGCGCCAAGTTCTAGTTGCCGTTCATTTGAGTGCACGCTTCTTTCCAGATTGTTGCAGGCAATCCCTTTTCTTTTTGTTCGTGAAATGCCCTTAAAAAGGCCTGCATTTGATTTCAGAAAGGTCATGGCGCGCTATGGTGGCAGGGCGGGGCACTCATTATGAAAATTTTAATAACAATGCGGAATTAAGTGCGGCTAGTCGCCAGCCTTGTTTTGCAAATACTATAGAATTAGGAGCTTCAAGATGCATGTCCTCTTTGCCGGCGGCGGCACCGCTGGCCATATCAATCCCGCCCTAGCGGTAGCCTCGGCTCTTCGCGCGCGGGATGCGACGCTCAAAATTAGCTATATCGGCACAAAAAAGGGCCTTGAATCCCGGCTTGTGCCTGAAGCCGGCTACGCGTTTTATACCATCGACGTCGCCGGTTTCCAGCGCAAGCTGAGTGTTCAAAATCTAAAGCGAAATGTCTCGGCCGTGCGTAAGGTCTTTTCGGCTTCGCATGACGCCAAACGATTGCTCAAGGATTTGAAGCCCGATGTCGTTGTCGGCACCGGCGGTTATGTCTCGGGTCCGGTCCTTCGCGAGGCTGTGAAACTTGGTATTCCGACCCTCATTCATGAGCAAAATGCCTTTCCCGGCGTTACCACAAAAATGCTGGCCCCAAAGGTCGATCGGGTCCTTTTAGCTATGCCAAAGGCCGCCCAGTACTTAAAATGCCGCACAGAACCGCTAATCGTTGGCAATCCGGTGCGAAGCGCTTTGAAAACGAGCACAAAACCTGAGGCGCGCAAAAAGCTGGGTATTCCGGAAGGGGAACCGATGCTTCTATCCTTCGGCGGTAGCCTGGGCGCAAGACCAATTAACGAGGCCATTGCCGGTCTCATGGCTGATCGGGAGAATCAACCGCCTTATTATCATATCCATGCCACTGGCAAAAGCGGCTACCAAACGACCCTCGCCCTGCTAAAACAAATGAATGTCGATATTGATGGCGACCGATTGCGGGTGCGCGAGTACATCGACGATATGGACCTCTGCCTTGCGGCCGCCGACCTTGTGGTCTGCCGCGCAGGCGCCATAACCCTCAGTGAACTCGAGGTTTGCGGCAAACCCTCAATTCTTATCCCATCGCCCTATGTCGCTGAAAACCACCAATATCATAACGCCATGTCGCTGTGTGAGGCCGGCGCCGCTGTAGTGATAGAAGAAAAAGATCTTACGCCAGAGCGCCTGTCGGCGGCCGTCCGCGAGTTACTCTTTGATGCCAGCCGACTGAACAAGATGCACCAAAAGGCGCTGGAAATCGCTTTGCCCGATGCCGCCGATCAAATTGCCGCGGCCGTCATGAAACTGGCCGCCGAAAGGAATTAGTCTAAATGGGCCGCAGAAAACGCGCCTAAAACTCTATTTTTCTCGTCTTTTCACACATGGCGCCGTTTCGCATAGTATGAACTAAAAGGCGTCGTGCCGGGCGTTCGGAACGCCCAAAACCGTTGTGCGCCTTTTGCTTTTATTGCGAAAGGGTGCTTTTTATGGCAAAGATTTATGTTGAGGGGCCTGTCCGGCTCTCAGGGGAAGTCGATATTCACGGCGCAAAGAACGGCGCATTGCCGATTTTGGCGGGCACCATCCTCTGCCGTGGCGAATGCATTTTACATAATTGCCCGAATCTTTCAGATGTTGAAACTTCTCTTAAAATCCTTACGCACTTGGGTTGCGAATGCCGCCGGGAGGGCCAGACCGTCATCGTCAACGCGGCCGATATGTCGGGTTACGAAATCCCCGACGCGCTTATGCGCGAGATGCGGTCTTCCATCGTCTTTTTAGGCGCTATCGTGGCCCGTATGGGGCGGGCGAAATTAAGTAGCCCGGGCGGATGTGAGTTGGGGCCTAGGCCCATCGACCTCCACCTAGCGGCCCTCAGAAGCCTTGGCGCCACAATCCAAGAAGACCATGGCGTGCTCGATTGCACTACACCCGCGCTTTTGAATGGGACGGCCATCAGCCTCTCGTTCCCCAGCGTGGGGGCCACCGAAAACATCATGCTGGCCTCGGCCACGGCCCGGGGCGTCACGGTCATCCATAACGCGGCTCGGGAGCCCGAAATCAGCGATCTGGCCGATTTTCTCAACAGTGCCGGTGCCAAAATCTATGGCGCCGGGTCCGATACCATAGAGATCCACGGCGTCGCCGCCCTCCATGGCACCGAACATACTGTCCTGCCCGACCGCATTGCGGCCGCCACTTTTTTGGCCGCCGCGGCAATTACACGCGGCTCCGTCGTGCTCCATAAAGTGATGCCCTCCCATCTGATGGCCGTTTTGTCGGTCTTTCGAGAGGCGGGGTGTGACGTTGTCGCCAGCGGCAAGGATTTAAAACTTTCTGCACCGGCGAAACTCCGCCGGATTCCGATGGTCCGCACCCTTGTCTACCCAGGTTTTCCGACCGATGCCGGCCCGCCGGTTCTCGCTATGCAAACCCTGGCCGATGGCACTTCCATGTTTTTAGAAAACATCTTTGAAAACCGTTTTAAATATGTCGATGAACTCAAACGCCTTGGCGCCAACATTAAAGTGGCCGGCAAGGTTGCCGTTGTGGAAGGAGTAGCGCGCCTCTCAGGCGCCCCCGTCGAGTGCACCGACCTGCGCGGCGGCGCGGCTTTAGCCGTTGCGGCGCTGGCGGCGTCGGGCGTCACAGAAATCGACAAAATACATCACATCGACCGCGGTTATGACCGCTTCGAAGAAAGTTTGCGCGCTTTGGGCGCCAAGATCAAAAGGGAATGAAGTAGAAATGAATGGGACGTCTCATCGCTCGCCTACGCCGGATGCGCGGGCGGAGGCCATGCGAAAAAGCGCTGTCCGGCGCAAGAAACGCCGCCGCAGGCGCTTGATTGGTTGGCTCGTTTTTTTTCTGATTGTCGCGGTGGGTGTCGCGGCCGTACTGTCACTCACCGTGCTGTTTCCGGTCAAAGAAATCGTCGCTACGGGGCAGAGCCGCTATACGGCTGAGCAGATCGTGGCGGCGTCGGGTATCCGCGAAAAGGACAACCTTCTGCGCGCCGGCCTCGATGCGCCCGAAAAGATTCAGGCCGCACTCCCATATATTGGAACAGTTACAGTGAAACGTGAACTTTCCGGTCGTGTGATTCTTGAAGTGCAGGATACGACGGCCACCGCCTGTTATCAATCGGGCGAGGCCTTTATCCTCACCGACGCAGAGCACCGCGTGCTTGAAATTACCGATCACGCGCCCAGTGGAGTGTTATTTGTACGTTTGGCTGGCGCCGTGGAAGCTGAATTGGGGAAGACCCTGACCTTTTCAGACGATGCAGAAAAGGATTTGTTGGAGGAACTACTCGATGCTACCACCGGCATCGGTCTGAGTGTCAATGCACTCGATCTTTCCGATCCGCTCGACATCACCCTAACGGTCGAGGGGAAATATCGCGCCCGATTCGGTTCAAAGGCTTATTTAGAAAAAAAATTAGAACTCCTTGTAGAGACCATCGCGGCCCTTGACCCAAATCGCCAGGTTGAGATCGACCTAAGTAGCTGGGCACCTGACCGCACGCAGGCCTATGTGCGCGATGCAGTCATCAGCTCTGCGCCCGAATCATCGGCAAACGAATCATCTAACGCGTCGGCTTCCTCTGACGCTGGACAACCCAATTCGTCTGGCAGTTCCAATTTTAATTCTGCGAATGAAACATCCGGACAGTCATCTTCTGAAATGTGAGTTACTAGATAGACAGTTAGCTCTTAGTCGCGTTCGTTGTCGGGGCGTCTGCGCGGATTTCTGTCGGGAAGCTTGCCTTGCTTTCACGCCGAAGTGCGCGTCAATACCTAATTTTAAGCGATCTGCCCACGGCCGCGAAAAAAACTATTTTTGCAAAGAAAATGGTTGAAATTTTGTTCAGACTGTGATAATATCAAATATGTGTAATTGTTTGTAGAAAAAATACCGCGTTTGTTGGTTGATTTTAAAAGTGGAGGAATTAAAATGGCATTCGAAGTTTCAAACGAATTGGAAAATGTTGTTCAAATTAAAGTCGTCGGCGTGGGCGGCGGCGGCGGTAACGCCGTCAACCGCATGGTGGACGCTGGCGTTCGCGGCGTGGAATTCATCGCCATCAATACCGATAAAGCGGCACTCTATCAATCTAAAGCCAATCAGAAAATTCAAATCGGGGAAAAGACGACTTCGGGCATGGGAGCTGGCGCCAATCCTGACAAGGGCAAGGGTGCAGCAGAGGAATCTAAAGATGAAATTGCCGGTGCCATTCGTAGCGCCGATATGATCTTCATTACCGCAGGCATGGGCGGCGGCACCGGGACAGGCGCCGCACCGGTTGTCGCGCAGATCGCAAAGGAACTCGGTATTTTAACGGTCGGTATTGTCACAAAGCCCTTTGCCTTTGAGGGCAAACGCCGTATGGATCAGGCCGAGGCCGGCATTGCCGCCCTCCGCGAGCATGTCGATAGCCTTGTGGTCATCCCCAACGAACGCTTGAAATTTGTCTCTGAGCAGAAAATCACCTTTAAAAACGCTTTTGAGATTGCTGATGACGTCCTGCGTCAGGGTGTGCAGAGCATCTCCGAGCTCATCAACGTAACCGCGCTGGTCAACCTGGATTTTGCGGATGTTTCTGCCATTATGAAAGACGCCGGGTATGCGCATATGGGTGTCGGCGTTGCAACGGGACGCGATAAAGCCGAGCAGGCCGCCCGCGCCGCCATTACGAGCCCCCTCATCGAGACCTCGATGGATAATGCCCGCGGCGTTATCATCAGCATCACCGGTTCGGAAGATATCGGCCTCGAGGAAGTTGAGCTGGCCTCTTCCATCATTTCGGATATGGCTCACCCGGATGCGACCATTATCTGGGGCGCTCAGCTTGATGACAGCCTGGAAGACACCATCCGCGTTACGGTTGTGGCCACCGGCTTGGGCGACGAGAAAAAATCGAAAGATAGCGTTGGCGCCGATCTCAGCGGCATCTTCTCGAATGACGAAGATGAAGACACCAACTACACCACTGTCCTTGACATTTTCAACAATAAATAATTTAAAATTTTACATACCGCTCCAGCTTTAGCTGGGGCGGTTTTTATTGCGGAAAGCTAGAAGCGAGGCTTTCTCTTGCCAAGGGCGGGCAAGTGTGGTACAATCTACAGAAGTCACGCAGTGCGTACGGAATAGTTTATGGTAATTATTTGCACATTGGCGGTGCTTTGCAAATTTTGCTACCTGATGGTAGCGCTGGATTGGGTTTTGCACAAGAAAGGTCCTCGCAAAAAAATAACCGATTCTTGTGCGGGTATACTGAAAGGTAAAGGGGGAAAATGGCTTTGACCTGGTTGTGGATTTTGCTCGGTGCTGTTGCGCTTTTGACCATACTATATTTGCTGATGATCATGCCGCGCATCACCCGACGCCGCGACTTTTCGATTTTTAAAACGCGCATGTTTGCCCACCGCGGATTGCACGATAATGAAGGGGACGCACCCGAGAATTCGCTCAAAGCCTTTGAAGCCGCTGTTTCCCATGGCTATGGCATCGAACTGGATATTCAACTCAGCCGCGACGGCGTGCCGGTCGTTTTTCATGATTTTACGCTAACGCGTAATTGCGGCGTGGACAAGCGCGTTAAAGATCTATCGGTCGAAGA
Organism: uncultured Eubacteriales bacterium; assembly: GCA_949292695.1. Classification (GTDB taxonomy): domain Bacteria; phylum Bacillota; class Clostridia; order Oscillospirales; family Acutalibacteraceae; genus CANQSG01. The sequence goes on from CASFAP010000112.1 coordinate 11,188, forward strand.
ACTCAAACAATTGCGCTTGTTTCACAGCCGCGAGACCATCCCTACTTTAAAAGAAGTGCTAGCGCTGGTCGACGGCCGGGTGCCACTTTTGATTGAATTCAAAATGGAGTTTATCAGCGCCGCGCTCTGCCGTGCGGCCATGGCCTTGCTCGATCATTACAAGGGAATTTTTTGCATTGAGTCATTTAATCCTATCACTCTTTTGTGGTTCCAACACAACCGCCCAGGGATCATCCGCGGTCAGCTTTCTTCCGACTACCGAGGGGAAAAGAAGGGTTTTCTCGGCTATCTGCACACCCACATGGTCTTTAATTTTTTGACCAAGCCCGACTTCATCGCTTACCGGTTCCAAAATGCCAGTCTTTGGTCGTTTCAATTGTGTAGGCGGTTTTATAAAACGGTCTGTTTCGGGTGGACCGTGCGTAGCGAGGAAGAGCTGAAACTGGCCCGCAAGCATTTCGATTATATTATTTTTGATAGTTTTATTCCAAAGGAAGCGCAGACCGATCTATGAACCGATTACTGAATCAATCCCTATTATTTCAAACGCCGCAGTATGAAGACTTTATGAACTTAAAACCCTATCTGTCGGCCCCGGGCGAGTTTACACAGGAGTTCTCCTTCGTCAATATGATGATGTGGAAGCGGGAGTATCAAGATATGTTTTCCCTGCAGGACGGCCAATTGATCATAAAAATGATCGATCACGGCGTCACAATTTTTTCCCTGCCATTGGGTGGCGACTTAAAAACTGGCATCGAAAAAATCTGCAACTATGCGGCAGAAAACGGAGTAACGCCGCAAATCTGGGCCGCGGATGGGCCCCGCCTGCGGGAGTTTCGGGCTTTGTTTGCAGACTGGCGCGAAACCGAGCACCGCGACGGCTTTGAATATATTTACCGCCGTCAGGATTTGGTCGACCTAGCAGGCAAAAAATATCACGCAAAGCGCAACCATATTGCGGCCTTTTCCAAACAGTTCGATTGGTCTTATGAAGAAATCGATGATGAAAATCTGGAGGAAGTCCTCGCTATGGCCCGCGCCTGGTATTTGGAACGGGCGGCTGAAATGGACGAAACAATGGAGACCGAGTGCAAAGCGGTGCGCGAGGTCCTATTGCGCCGCCGGGAATTGGACGTCAGAGGGGGCCTCATTCGCGTCGAGGGAAAGGTCGTCGCTTTTACCTTTGGTTCGCCGATCAACGGTAACGTTTTCGATGTCCACGTCGAAAAAGCGCTCGGTGAATACGCGGGTGCCTATCCCGTCATCAACCAGGCCTTCGCATCGCGTCTTTCGCCCTTTGAATTCCTCAACCGTGAAGACGACCTCGGCCTGGAGGGCTTGCGGCGGGCAAAGCTTTCTTACCGCCCGGCCATTCTGTTGGGGAAATATAGTTTTGTTCCGAAGGAGGAGCGGCTATGAACGAACGCGAGGCCTGCCTTCGATTATACCTTGCCGCTTTCCCAGATGAGACGCCAGCGTCGGCGAAGCGCCTGTTTGACTTATTTTTTGATTCCGATTGCCTCTATACTTTGGAGGCCGGCCGGCCAGTCAGCATGCTGTTTTTGCTGGATATGACTTTTGCCGTGTCTGGGCGAAATCTTCCGGTCTGTTACATTTACGGCGCCGCAACCCACCCGCAATACCGCCGGCAGGGCCGGATGAAGGCGCTATTACTGCGCGCGGCCGAGGTCGCCAGGGCACGGGGGGCGAAAGCTGTCTATCTTTTGCCCGCCAGCGAGCAGTTGGCGGCCTATTACGCATCCCTCGGTTTTACCGGCCGATTCTATCACACTTGCCGCATTTTTGCTGGTGCTACTGGCCAAGCAGACATAGCGGTTTTGTCCCGGGAGGAATACCGCCGCCGCGCCGCAGAGCGGTTGCCTGACGGCGCGATTTGGCCGTCTGAAGCATTCTTTGGATTGGTGTTTGCCGAGGCTGTCGCATCGGGCGGCGGCGCCTTTGGCGACAAAGACGGAAGCCTTTTGTGCCAGCGGCAAGGCGAAATGTTATTTGCGCTCGAAGCGTTCGGCGACCTCAGCGACGCCTTTCTGGCATCGCTTTTGCGAAGAACCGGCGCCAAAAAAGCGCTCTTGCGCGGCCCTGCCCTGCGCGGCGGCGCGCGGCAAACGTTTGGGCTCTATCTGCCACTCGGCGAAGACTTTGCTGGAAAAACCGGCTATTTCGGTCTGGCGCGAGACTTGTAAGATGCCGCGAATGTATATTAATCTGGTCAACAGGTTAAAACTCTGCAATGATAAATTTTTGAGGAGCGATGCGCCATGAAAGAATTATTGATACGTCGCGCAAAAACAAACGACATCCCTGCAATCAATCAATTGCTTTACCAAGTGCATAAAGTACATAGCGATGTGCGGCCGGATTTGTTTAAAGTTGGCGCAAAGAAATATACCGATGCACAACTAAAATGTATCATCGCGGACGATCATACACCGGTTTTTGTCGCCGAAAAGGGCAGGGAAATCTTGGGATATGTATTCTTAATTCACAAGCAGTATCTCAATGACAACAATATGACCGATATTAAAACGCTATATATCGACGACTTATGTGTGGATGCGAATGCGCGTGGATTGCATATCGGAACCGCACTTTATGAATATGCTTTGGATTATGCGAAGCGCAATGGATTTTATAATGTAACCTTAAATGTATGGGCGGATAATGTCGGGGCCGTGAAATTTTATGAAAAAATCGGGCTCAAAATCCAAAAAATTGGAATGGAAAAAATCTTATAGCCTTGCGAGGCGTACACTTGGGGTATAAAAGGTTCAAAGCTCAAATATATTTTTGAATTGTGAAAAGTCTTTCAGTTATGATTTAACATAACAATTAGGGTGCGATAATAATCGCACCCTAATTGCTTTTACTCATCTGAGCATTGTGCTCAAAATTACCGTTATGCAGTGGCCGATTCTTTCCCAGTTTTCCGGGCATAATCGAATAAATATTGCTGGAAAATGCCGGCCGCATCCGGCGGCAGGGCAGGGATCTCCCCGCCAAAGCGTTCCCTTAAAATCCGCTTGATCCAAACGTCCTGCGGGAAGGCATCTAAATGCCCAAGGCCGTACCAAAGCGTGCAGTCGGCCACCTTGACGCCGACGCCGTAGATTTTTAAAAGTTGCCCGCGCGCCTCATCGGTTGCAAGGTCCCGCAACGATTCGAGGTCAATCTGGCCGCTTGCGACCTTGCGGGCCGCGTCGAGCAGGTACTTTGCTCGGAATCCGCTTCGAATGACGCCGAGGTCTTCGGTCGTGCATTTCGCCAGTTGTTCGGGCCGAGGGAATGCGTAGCCGCCCGGAATCGGGTCGCCAAAATTCTCGCAGAGCCGCTCAATGATCCCTTTAATGCGCGGGATGTGGTTGTTTTGGGAGATCAGGAAGGAACAGAGCGCTTCAAACGGCTCCTGTCTGAGGATGTGGATGCCACCCTCTGCAACAATAGGGAACAATTTAGCATCCTGTGCGATGGGCGAAAGTAGATTTATGTAATCCCGATCAAGATCAAAATAGGGTTTCCATACGGTTTCAAATGTTTCGGGTGTTGTGTCAAAAAAGAGAATCCAGCGCCCGGTCTGCCGCAATCTCAAAAGCCGCCGGCAGGCCACACCTGACCATATTCCGTCTTTTTGTGTCCAACGAAAGGCCTGCCCGCAGTCTAGCGTTCGCGCCAGGTCGAGCCCGTCGATGTTTTCAACTAGAAGGTCCGCGCCTCTTTGTTCCACATGCATATAGGCCACCTCTTATATTTCAGCATACCAGACGATGCCAGGTTTGTCCATATCTGATTTTCATTTTTTTACTGGGAGATTTCTCCGATTGATGATTGAATGCTGTTTTGCTTTCGCCAGGGATTCGACTTCTGATCTCAAGTTTTTCATAAAATCGATGGGAGAATTTGTTTCGCTAAATTGACATAATCCGGCAAAATTGGAATCGTGAATAACTTTTGGCGCCAGCAGAGCGGGTTTTGCTACTTTTGCACCGGGTTATCCACATTTTTTATGTCAACCTGTATAGCCTACCGAATTTTGGTCGACACTAATTTTGGCCGGGCAGTTCCATCAATTAAAAAACGATGGGGCCGCCATATACAACCAAAATCAAATGTGGAGGACATAGTATGGTAAAAGGTGTGAACAAAACGATCATCGAGGTCAATCAGACCGGAAGCCGATACTTTGAAAAGATACTGCTGTTTGTCAGCCCGGAGTACGGGGATACTGAGGCGCAAAAGTTGGCGTCTGAAGCCGACCAGATCTTGCGTCAGCTCGACCGTTCCCACTTTCGCCGCCCGTCGTTGCGGGTCATGGTGGCCCGCAGGCGCAGGTACCGTAATCTCATTCTGTACGGCGCCCTCTTCGCCGCATCTCTCGCGCTGATCGCCGTGTGCTTGTTGTTTTGTTAAATGATTTGCTTTTTTGTAAGAGCGCGGGGCATCAGACGGCTTGAATGACATAGGCAATTTTTGCTCCGCAATGCAAAAAGTGCCCGTTTTGCGGCAAAAGCTATGTTGTGCCGCAGTACTTGCTATGCAAACGGCGTTTTTACCTCAAAATGCAGGCCGCGAACTTCTAATCAAAAGAGTTTTGTTAAACAAAAACGTAAGCACCTCTTACCGGCCGAAATGCTATTGCGGTGACCGACTATAGTCCATCCTGCGATTTGCCCGAGCGCTTTTTGTGCTTGGGCTTTTTGATTTTTGGTCCGGTCATTTTCGGTGAGGTAGGAAAGCCAAGGCCGCTTTTGAAACGGAAGAACCGGTTTTCTCGTTTTTCTAATTCAAATTCGGTTATACTATCGCTGTCCGTTTCCTATTTTTTCTTGAATTATGGCGGCAAATGTGCTAAGATAAATTGGAATGGAATGGAAACGGTTTGGAGGAATACAATGCTGGATTTAGAACAAATGAAGCACTTAGCGGAACTGAGTAAGCTAAAGATGGATGAAACCGAGCTGGCAACCCTGACGGACGAGATGCGCAATATCATCCAACTGATGGATACCGTCGCTGATTTTGACAGTGATGACGCCGGATTTGTCAATGCGCCTGTGGCGTATGGGGATCTTCGCAAGGATGAGGTCGCCCCTTCAATGCCGCGTGAGGCGGTGCTTTCCAATGCGAAAGTGCGCACTGAAACCTATTTTAAAGTTCCGAAGGTGGTATAACAATGGCGTTAGCATGCAAAAGTATTGCCGCACTTTCGGCGATGTTATTAAAAAAAGAAATTTCTGCCAAAGAGTTGGCTTCCTTTTATCTCGACCGGATCGAGAAACATGGCGAAATGCTCGGCGCTTACATTACAGTCTGCCGCGAGCAGGCTCTCAGGGAGGCCGAGGCCGCGCAACAGCGGATTGACGCAGGTCAGGCCGGACGCCTTACCGGCATCCCGCTCGGCATCAAAGACAATATCTGCACAAAGGGCTTAAAAACGACCTGCGCCTCCAAAATGCTTGAAAACTTTGTCCCTCCCTACGACGCGACGGTTATGGCGCGCTTAAAGGCCCAGGGCGCAGTTACGCTCGGCAAGCTCAACATGGACGAGTTCGCCATGGGCGGCTCTTCGCAGAC
>CASFAP010000113.1 GCA_949292695.1 uncultured Eubacteriales bacterium
AGAATGACTATGAGGAAAGCAATTCCCAGATAGAGGTAAGAAACCAACAGTATGACGATCTTTTAAAATGGTCTGCTGCTTATGAAACGGCCAGTATATCGGCAAAGAAAGTTATCGTTGCCCGTATGATAGATCGTGTGGAAGTTTACCGGGGCTATCAACTGAAATTGAAGCTGAATATCAGCATCGAACAGTTTTTAGGCAGCATGGAGAATATAGAAGCACCGAAACTGATGGCGTTGGCGTAAAAGCACCGATTTGGCTGGGGGCGCACATGAAGCGCCTGTTTCCGATGGGGGCATAAAAAACATGGTTCGGGAGAGCGCTTGAATGGCATTCAAGAGGTCAGCGGTTCGATCCCGCTTATCTCCACCATAAAAAGCATTGAAAACTTTTGTTTTCAATGCTTTTTCTATTTCACTGAAAAGCAGAGCGCTGATTAACAACAATTTTTAAGATTGATTTCAAGCTTTCTTAAGAAATATAGAGACGTCCATTTCAAGGCATTGAAATCGGGTCGAAACGTTTTTTGAGCTTGGTGAAAACGCCGGAGTTTTCTTTATCACTGCTTATCTTGAAAAGGGAATTTAAAAGGAAAAGGTTGAGAAAATGGAATTAATCTAGTATAATAATCTATGTATATCTATAAGAAAAGAATGGACGTGTCACTTTTCAACATGATTTATCTCGACAACAGTGCGACGACCAAGCCCTGCCCGCAAGCTATCGAAGCGATGCTCGACGCCATGACGAGCCGCTGGGGCAATCCCTCTTCCCTTTATCGCATAGGGCTGGAGGCCGAACAGCTTTTGAGCGCCGCGCGGGCGTCGGCCGCCCGGTGGCTTTCCTGCCGCGAGGACGAAATTTATTTTACAGCCGGCGGAACCGAGGCCAACAACCTCGCCCTCTTTGGAGCCGCCGAAGCGCGCAAAAGGCGGGGCCGCCGAATTGTCACGACAGCGATTGAACATCCGTCTGTTATGGAAGTCATGCGTTTGCTCGAGAAAAAAGGCTTTGAGGTTATCTATTTGCCGCCGCAAGAAAATGGTTGCGTCGCAGAAGAGGCGATTCGAACCGCTGTCACGCCCGATACCATCCTCGTCAGCATGATGCTTGTCAACAACGAGACCGGCGCGATCCAGCCGGTCGCGGCCGCGAAAGAAGCCATCCTTGCCGCCGGTGCGCCTGCGTTACTCCACTGCGACGCTGTGCAGGCCTTTGGCAAGATGCCCATTTCTGTAACAAAGTTAGGCGTCGATCTGCTGAGCGCCAGCGGGCATAAGATCCACGCTGGCAAGGGTGCAGGTTTTCTATATAAGGCAAGGGCTGTTCATCTGCCGCCCCTGATTCTCGGCGGCGGGCAGGAGAAAGGCCTTCGTTCTGGCACTGAAAGTGTGCCGATGATCGCGGCATTCGGCGCGGCCATTGATGCATTGCCCGCCTTGGAGGCCCAACTGCCGCGGATGAGGGCTCTCAATGATTATGCTCGGAAAGTTTTGCTGGCGACCGGTCTGGTTCGCATTCATAGCCCTGGCGACGCGCTCCCTTATGTGCTGAGTATTTCGGTGCCGGGCTATCGTTCGGAGACGCTTCTTCACTTTTTGGAAGCGCGGGACATTTATGTCTCATCAGGTAGCGCTTGCGCAAAGGGAAAAGGCAGTTATGTTTTGCGCGCCATGGGTCTTTCAGATGATGAAGCCGACAGCGCATTGCGCTTGAGTTTTTCTCGCGAAACGACAAAAGAGGAAATCGACCTTCTGGCCGAGGCGCTTACAGAAGCGGCCGCCAGACTGCGGAGAAAATAAGGAGAATCATGAAAGAAATTATCCTGATCAAAAACGGCGAGTTGGCGCTGAAAGGCCTCAACCGCACCACCTTTGAAGAAATACTCATCAAAAACCTGCGGCGCAGGTTAACGCCGCTCGGTGAAATCGAAATCCGCCGCGCGCAGTCCACCATATATATCGAGCCAGTTGCCGATGGTTTTCCGTTTGAAGAAGCGCTCGACCGCGTTGGTCGCGTTTTTGGCATCGCGGCTTACAGTCGGGCCTGCGTCGCCGAAAAGGATATGGGTGACATCCTGCAAAAGAGCGCCGATTATTTAAAGCCGATGCTCGCAAAGGTAAAGACCTTTAAGGTTGAGGCCAAACGGGCCGATAAGCAATTTCCCCACCCTTCTCCCGAGATCTGCCGCGAGGTGGGCGGGGCACTGTTGGCCGCAAACGGGCACCTTAAGGTGGATGTCCACAATCCTGATTTGACGGTGATGGTCGAAGTGCGCGACTTTGGCGCTTACATCCACGGCGAACAGCGCACAGGTGCCGGCGGGCTCCCGGTCGGGACGGCCGGCCGCGCCGCCATTCTGATTTCGGGCGGCATCGACAGCCCTGTCGCGGCCTGGATGATGGCGAAACGCGGCTTATCGCTCAACGCCATCCATTTTGCCAGCCCTCCTTACACCAGCCCGCGCGCCGAGCAAAAGGTCCGCGATCTGCTCGCCAGGGTTGCGCGCTACAGCGGCACAATCCGCCTGGCGATCGTCCCTTTCACAGAAATTCAAGAGGAGATTGGCAAGCATTGCCCTGAGGACTTTTTTACATTAATTATGCGTCGGATGATGATGCAGGTTGCCACCCGCCTCGCCAAAGACCGCAACTGCCCTGCCCTCATTACTGGTGAAAGTCTCGGCCAGGTGGCAAGCCAGACCCTGCCGGCCTTGGCCGTTACGGATGTCGCGACAGACCTGCCGGTGCTGAGGCCTTTAATCGGCATGGACAAGGAAGAGATTATCGAGATTTCGCGTAAGATTGACACCTTTGATATTTCAATCCAACCGTTTGAAGATTGTTGCACGGTCTTCACCCCGCGCCACCCCAAGACCCGCCCGACCCTTGAGCAATGCTTAGCGACTGAGGCGGGACTCGACAAGGAGCCCCTTATAGAGCGGGCTGTCGCGGGGACGGAATTCAGCTATATCGACTAACCAAAACAAGGAGGCTTCCTATGAACGGCGAACTCATCTGCGTTGGGACCGAATTACTGCTAGGCGACATTTTAAACACCAACGCCCAATATCTTTCGCGCGCCCTCGCGGCACTGGGGATCGACGTCTACCATCAATCGGTCGTCGGCGATAACACCGGTCGGTTGCGGGAAGCTTTCCGCGAAGCGCTCGGCAGAAGCGATCTAATCATCCTGACCGGCGGTCTTGGACCGACGCAGGACGATCTGACCAAAGAATGCGTCGCCAGTGTGCTGGGTCTGCCGCTTCTGCCCCACGAAGAATCGTTGCGGCAAATTGAAGCCTACTTTGCCCGCACCGGCCGCAAAATGACCGAGAATAACAAAAAGCAGGCCCTCTGTCCGCGCGGCGCCGAACCCATCCAAAACGACGTTGGGACCGCGCCGGGTTACCGCATTGCGCACGGCCGGCAGACCATCGTGCTCCTTCCCGGCCCACCCTATGAGATGCAGACCATGTTTGAGACCTATGTAAAGCCCTTTTTGCAATCGCTTTCGGGGGCGGCTCTGGTTTCGAGCAATGTGCAGGTCTTCGGGCTAGGGGAAGCGGCGATGGAGGAGATGGTTAAGGGCTTCTTGGCCGCTTCCAACCCGACGGTCGCCCCCTACGCCAAAGACGGAGAAGCCTCTTTGCGCGTTACGGCCAAGGCCGGCACCGAGGCCGAGGCCCGCGCACTGTGCGAGCAGGTCGTCGCCCAGTTAAAAGACACTTTGGGGGATACCGTTTACGGCGTCGACACCGAGGGGTTAAACCATGTCGTTGTGGAATTGCTCCGACTGCAAAATTTGACTGTCGCCACAGCCGAATCCTGCACCGGCGGCCTACTTTCTGAGGCCCTGACGGCAGTACCCGGCGCATCGGCCGTTTTTGCCGGCGGCGTTTCGGCCTATTCGGCCAAAATTAAACGCGATTGGCTAGGCGTCTCGGGCGCATTGCTGGAGGCCAAAGGCACAGTTGATCCGGCGGTCGCCGCTCAAATGGCGCAGAGCGTTCGGGAGTGCGCCGAGTCCTCCCTTGGCATTGGCATAACCGGCGTCGCCGGACCGGATTCCGTAGAGGGAAAGCCGATCGGGCTTGTGTATATCGCGCTGGCCGATCAAAGCAACGTCTGGGTCCGCAAGGTCATGACCGGGCACGGCAAGGACCGCGATAAGATCCGCAACTATGCCGTCTTGACGGCTCTGGACCTTATCCGCCGGTATGGATTGGCAAAAGGAAACCTGCCGGGCGGGACAAAGCAAAACGAGCCGGTTTCGGTGCTCGAAGCGCAACCGCCGCTCCCTGCCCCAAACGATTCTGCGCCGCACGCAAAGCAACCCGCATCCGTTCCGCTTGCGCCGCCGCCCGTCGCCCCCATCAGCGACCAGGAGCTTTTCACCATGATTCAGCAAAACGCATTGGAAGACCCGCAAACGGACGAATCTTTCTTTGCGCCTGAGCAAGGTCTCTATTCTTTTGAAGCAGAAGAGTCCTTAGCCGAAGGGACGCATAAAGCGAAAACAAAACGCCCCTTTCTTGCCAAGTTGATTCCCTGGCGGGGCGACAGCGTCAAAGAAATCATTTTCAAGGTTATTTTCTGGATAGCGCTCATCACCCTTATCGTTTCAAGCGCATATATCATCTCTTATTTTTACACCGGAAGCCAGCAAACGGCGCTTTTGGAAGAAGCGCAGGCGCTCTATGCATCGGGAATGCAGGTAAACGGCACGGATTACGATGAAAATGGCATTAACGAAGGCATGAAATCCTTGCTATCGCAAAACGAGGATTTTAAAGCCTGGATCTCGATTCCGCAAACAAAAGTGAACTATCCGGTTTATCAGTCTGACGACAACGAATATTACATGAATCACAATATGAATCGCGATAAAACCCGCTATGGTTCGCTGTTTCTGGACTATCGTTGCACCCTTGAAAAATCATTGATCAGCCAAAATCTTGTCGTCTATGGGCACAATTTGAATGATGGCTCGATGTTCGGCTCGCTCAAGCAATACAAGACGTTATCCTATTATCAAGATCATCCGAATATTCAATTCAATACCATTTACCGCAACGGCACCTATAAAATTTTCTCGGTATTTATCATCAATGCGGACGAAGCAGACGATAATGGGGCGCGGTTCCCCTTCGAGTCTACGGCCTTTGCCGACCAGGCGCATTTTCTTGCCTTTGTTGAAGAGGCGAAAGAACGGAGCCTTTATCAGATTCCGGTCGACGTCACCGAAAATGATGAAATCCTGACGCTCGTCACCTGCACCTATGAATTTGACGACGCCCGGTTGGTCCTCATGGCCCGAAGGGTGCGTCAGGGTGAGTCGGCCGCCGTCGCGTCAGAAGAAGCGGTGCTCAACCCCAATCCGCGATATCCGCAGGCCTGGTATGATAAACGCGGTATCCAAAATCCCTTTGCCGGTGCAAAGACCTTCCCGGACTTTGATCCTGTCTCGTCGGAGGATTCCACTTCTTCGCAGATGTCCGAGGTGGCATCCTCTTCCGACACATCTAGCGGGCTTTCGTCGGTAGGAGCCAATGCCACTGTGAGCCCTTCACCGCCGACCGGCACAGTTACACCACCGACCGGTACAGTTACACCACCGACCGGTACAAGTACGCCGCCGGCTACGACGAGTACGCCGCCGGCTACGACGAGTACACCGCCGGCTACGACGAGTACACCGCCGGCGAGTTCCGAACAGACAGGTACGACGTCGTCGCCTCCCCCACCTTCCTCCTCCACGGTAGAAACGAATTCCTCGGTGCCAACCGATTCGAGTGAATCGACGACAAGCCCTCAAAGCGAGCCAGAGGAAGGTTCCCAAAGCGACACGGCGGCCTCTGAAACGACAACAAACTAAGGTTGAAAAGAAAGGAGTGGGATTTTTGGCACCTGATTTAAAACTGGAAATCATTTATTATAAAACATCGACAGATTTCCCTTTTGAGTTCAATCTGGGCGGTTGCTGTAATATGCGCCTCTTGACTGATCGGACGTTGGATAACAAAGCGTTCCTTTTGGCACTGGCGCGGGGAGTCAAGCGAAGTCAGGTCATCCTCGTTGTCGGCGAACTTTTGGGAGATGAGGGCCTTGCTCCTTTGATCGCAAAAGCGGTTGGGCGGCAGATGGCTGAAATGGAACCCGAAAAATTCGGTATTCTTTCCGAAGCGCCCGTGGTCTTGCCAGAAGGAGCAATGCCGCTCGTCTCTCCCGAGGGCCAACTCGGCGGATGCATCCTGGAAAGCGGGCCGCAGGTTCTCATATTGTTGACGGCCGACAAGCCTCTGCGTCACCGGCTGATGGACACTCTGTTGCATGAGTACATCGCGGATCTCAGCGGCAAACCGGCCAACAAACGGCCGGCGTCTACCGTGGCACCGGCTACCGAAACCGGCTCCCAGACATCTGCTGAGCCGCCCATCGAAGCGGCTTTGGAATCCCCTGCCGCACCGATTGATCCGGATTTAGAGGCGTCTACTGAAGAAAATAGCGAGGTTGCGCCGGAACATGAAACGCAAACGGGCGAAGATTCCACACCGATCCATGACGTAGAGGCAAAGATGCCTACTGATGCAGAGCCGCAAGCGGCGCATTCAGAAACCGCGCTCTCTTCTACAGCTGAAGAGATGGCCGCAAGAGAGGATGACAAATCCGCCGGCCAGCCAGGCAAAACCGATGAGCCGGGAAAGATACCCGCACAGGGCACTGAGGAAGATTCTGAAGCGGAAACCGAAGACGAATCGGAAGAAACAGAAGGCCGCAATTCGCTCAAGGTATTTTTGACCATTCTCATCGTACTCTTATTATTTACATTGGGGCTATTGGGGTATCGGTATCTGTTTTTGCCGGCACAAAACGACACAACCTACCGAAAAGCGGCTGAAATCCACACTGAAACGGCCCTGTTTTTGACAGACGCCGAAAATGCATTCGACAAATTATGCGCAATCAACCCCGATACCGTCGGCTGGATCACAGTCGCCGGTACCGGGGTCAACCATCCGGTCGTCACCAATATTGGGCACCCACAGCTGAAGTATTATGTCAACCACAACTTCAGCGGGACCCGGGGTCCGTTCGGCACGCCCTACTGCACGGTCAATATCACGGCCGACAGTTATTTTCGAAATCTGGTTATTTATGGGAATGACACCGGCGACGGCCGGATGTTCTCTGATTTGGCCAATTTAACAAATCTGGAAAGTTATCGGCAATCCCCAAACCTGATTTTTGACTCGCGGTATAGCGAAGAGACCTATAAAATCATTTCGGTTTTTATTGATGACGGTGACCTTTCCATTGATTACACCACATCGGGCTTTTTTGACGATAGCACCTTCGGAGAATTTCTGCAAAAAATAGTGGATCTTTCAGAAATTGTGACGACTGTCGATATCTTGCCGAGCGACGAAATCATCACCCTCGTCGCCCGCGGCAAGGGGCAAAATACCGTCGTCGTCGCCCGCAAACTGCGGGCGCAAGAAGATGCTCTGGTCAATGTGTCCGATGCCGTTTTGCGCGCCGATTATAATGGCATTCCTCCGGTTTCCTCAGAGGCCTCTTCCCTGCCCGAATCCTCTTCCAATCCGCTCACAGAGCTGTCGTCGGAGCCGACGTCTTCAGAGGATGCATCATCGGAGCCGGTCTCTTCTACCCCACCTCCCGTGTCTTCCAGTGAAACGACGACCTCCACCGATACCACTGCGGCCAATATCACCCTGCGGGTGTACGACTCCAACAGTGGCAGAATCGTCACGGGCGATGCGGTTTCGATCCTCGCGCAGGTCATCCAGGCCGAGATGGGCGGAAGTTTTCACATGGAGGCGCTAAAAGCGCAGGGTGTGGCGGCTTACAGCTGGCTTCTTTACAATGGCGCCGCTTCCGGGAGCGCCCCGACCTTGCCGCTGAAAAGCCCAAACGCCAATTCATTGGCGGCGGCCAAGGCCGTGGTCGGCCAGCAGGCCACCTACAATGGCGAGACGGCGCTGACCTTTTTCTATGCCTACTCCGCGGGGCGTTCCTCGAATGACAGCGACGTCTGGAATTCCAACTACCCATATTTAAAGAGCGTCGATTCCTCGGTGGATAAAAACCATCCGAACTTCCAAACCATCCGGGCCTATTCGGCCAGCAACATCCAAAAATGGGTCCTGGCTGAAACCGGGATCGACTTGAGTCTTGTGGAGGACAAAAACGAGTGGTTCCACCTCACCTATGATGAAGCAAAGCTGTACGTTACTTCGGTTCGCTTTGGCAATGACAGCCGGAGTTATCGCGGCACCTTTTTGCGAAGCGACCTTCTTGTGTCTAGCCGGGTGGGGAGCGACAACACCTTGAAATCCCATGCCTACACCATCACCTATGATGCAGGTAGCGACACCTTCCGGTTTACCGTCAAGGGCAACGGGCACTGCGTCGGCCTCAGCCAATACGGCGCCAACCAGTACGCCAACCGCGGCTGGAGTTATGAACAAATATTACAGCATTATTTTCCTGGCATCACAATCGTCAAAGATTCGTAGGCCCTAAAAAGGAAACCGTTGTGTGAGAATCTGAATTACGCTTTTTGGGCCGAACCGGAATTTCACTCATTTTTCGCGCCGGTGGGCATCGGCGCAAAAGATAGGTGATACAAACTGGAGTTTTATATAGGTTGGAGGAATAAAAAATGCCTGATACTTCACTTCGTTGGGCGATTCTAGGCACAGGTGTCATCGCGCTCGAAATGGCGGCGGCCTTTGCCAGAAAAGGCCGCCGGCTTTATGGAATCGGCAACCGTACGCCGGCCAAGGCCGAGGCCTTCGGCAGGCAATATGGCGTCGAAAAGGTATACGCGGATTTTCACGAAATGTTCTGCGATCCGGATGTGGACATCATCTATTTGACGACACCCCACAACACGCACATAGAATTCCTGCGGCAAGCTCTCTCTGCGGGCAAGCATGTCTTATGCGAAAAATCCATCACCTTGAATTGGGCCGAACTCGAGGAGGCCGTCGCACTGGCCGAACAATCGGGCGTCGTTTTAGCTGAAGCCATGACAATCTATCACATGCCGCTTTATCGTTCATTGCAAAAACGCGTCGCATCGGGCGAATTCGGCAAGGTGCAATTGATGCAACTCAACTTTGGAAGTTTCAAAGACTATGATATGCAAAACCGGTTTTTCAATCCCGCCCTGGCCGGCGGCGCTCTACTTGATATCGGTGTCTATGCGCTCTCTTTGGCCCGGCTCTTTTTTGCCTCAAACCCAGATAAAATGGTTTCACTCATGCGCACCGCCCCCAGCGGTGTAGACGAGCAGTCTGGGATTGTCCTGCAAAACAAGGAGGGCCAAATGGCGGTGCTTTCGCTTTCGCTCCATTCAAAGCAACCGAAGCGCGCCGTCATCTCCTGCGAAAAGGCCTATTTGGAAATTGAAGAATATCCTCGCGCACAGTCGGCAACCGTCGTTTGGGCTGAGACCGGAGCGCACGAAACCATTAAAGAAGGTCAAACAGAGTTAGCATTATGCTATGAGCTAGAAGATATGGAAGCCGCTGTTCATGGAAAGCGCAATGAGATGTTACTGCCCTTTACTATAGACGTGATGCGTTTGATGACCGAACTCCGTCACGATTGGGGGCTAAGGTATGCTGGCGAGGATTAAAAGCTTATTGAATGCGCGTTCTGAACAATGGGCTTATTCTAAAGGCGGGCAGACTGTCAATTTAGAAATGCGAAAGGTGGAAAACAAAAACAGGCGGATGATCCGCCTGTTTTTTTCGTTTTCGCCCGAACGAATCGGGAAACGCTTTTAAGGTTTTGTTACTGTGCGTTATTTGAACCGACCTTTAATGTGGTGGAATAGCTCCGACCCGAGCGGTAAAGGACAACTGTGACACTGTCGCCCGGACTACACTCTGAGACGGCATCGTTGAGCAGTTCATAACTTGTAATTTCTTTTCCATTGAATTCCGTGATGATATCGCCGCGCTGAATGCCGCTCTCATCTGCCGGCCCATTTTCCATAACGCTCTGGACGACGGCGCCGACTGGATAGCCCAACATCTGCAAGGTTGCGGCGTCATACCGCTCGCTGACCGTAATACCGATGTAGGGTGTGGGATCGTTTTCTTTTGCAATAATACTGTCGCAGATTTCTTTGACTGTGTTGATCGGGATGGCAAAGCCCATGCCCTCATATTCCTCTGAAACGATCTTTACGCTATTGACACCAATGATCTGTCCTTCGGTATTGAGCAGGGCGCCACCCGAGTTGCCGGGATTGATAGCCGCGTCAGTCTGGATGAGCGGCAAAGATTCGCTGGAATTTTCAGATACGTTGCGGTTTAAACCGCTGATAATGCCATAGCTGACCGAACCCATGAATTGGAGCCCACCCGGACTGCCAATGGCCGTCACAAACTGGCCAACTTTTAGCTCATCCGAATTGCCCAGCTCAATGGCGGGCAGGCCAGTTTTATTAATTTTAAGGACGGCGAGGTCGGCTGAGACATTATAACCGACGATGCTGGCCGCGATGCCATTATTCTGATCGGTCGATAAAAAGACCTCGATTTTGGAATTGCTTTGCTGTCCAACGGCACTCTCAATGACGTGATAATTCGTGATGATATAACCATCTGAGGTATAGATAACGCCGGAACCTTCCCCTGTCGCTTCGGTATTGCCGCCACCGAAGAAGTTGTAGACCGCCGCCGTCGTACGAATGCCGACAACGCTGGGGCCCGCCTTTTCAGCCACAGCCTCAATGACTGAATCAGCCGTCTTGTCGACTGTGATGTTGGTGACCGTTCCGTCTAACATGTTCGAACTCGTGTTTTGCGAGCTGGTATCCTGCGAGCTGACTTCTGCCGTCTCATTCAGCCTATCCGATACCAACAAGGTGCCGACGCCGGCGCCAGCACCAACAATGGCGGCCAGCACAACACTCAAAACAACGGCTCCAAGCGTATAATTCCGCTTCTTTTCCCGCTTTGGCCTTTGCGGTCGCGGATTAAAGGTCATATAAGGAGACGGCTCACCGGGCTGAGAAGAAATCCCAGTTCCATACGTACCGTTCGGCAGAAATCCGACTTGCACCGGTTTTTCATCAGGCGCATCGGCGACGAATTCCTCGACAACCGGCTGGGATTCACTTGCGAAATCAGCCACCGAAGGCGCAGGTTGTGGCGCCTCAGCTACTTCAGGTTGGGATTCGGCGGACGCTGGCATCTCAACTGCCTCAACAGGCGGCGTCTTGCTCGGATCGTCGGCCGGTGTAAAAAAACCGCCCTGTGGTGTCACGGTATATCCTTGTTCTTTTTCTTTGTCGTTTGGATTGACGCTATCAAAGCCGCTCAGTTCACCAGACGAATTGACATTTCTGTTTTCATCCATAGAAAAGCTTCCTTTCTGTCTCCCAGAAGCGGGAGGTTCTTTGATGCATTTGCGCTTAACCGCGGCGGATGCCGCGCCCAGGTGGGGAGGACTTTCATCCTGTTGTGGTTATTGTAATCTGTGTTTATGGTCTGGGTTCGGCAATTTTGTGAACTTCTGGTAAACAAATATAACACAATTTTTGCGCAATTGCAACTGAAAGGCAAGGCTTTAATGGTCTTTGCTGATTTTTGTACGAACAAAAAGCCTGCAAAAGTCTTTCCAATTGAAGGGTATAATCGGGTACAGATAGCGATGTCCGAGAATGGTTTTGACACTCAGCATACAGATGAAAATCAATACAATGCCGGCAATAAAACCCCAATAAGAGAAAAGCTGAACTAAAATAAGAAGACCGATTCGTTCAAACTTCATAGCATAGCCCATTTCAAAGCTCGGTTGCGAAAAGCCGCTGATTGTGACGAGTGCCATGAGCAAAATGGTTTGCGGAATGAACCAACCGGCTGAAATTGCAAATTCCGAAAGCAATAAGCCACCGATAATACCGAGGGAGCTGGATAACGAATCGGGGGTATTTAAGGAGGCGAGGCGCAATCCTTCAATTAGGAATTCCAAAACAATTAACTGGGTAAAGATGGAGATTGATCCGGTTTCATCCACTTGCAGGAAGCTGAGCCATTCAGGCGTCAGCTCTGGGTGATTTGTAAACAACAAAAAGAGGGGCGCCGCCACGAGGGTCAGTAAGGTTACGAGCATCCGGCAGATACGCACAAAAGTACCGGTGATCGGCGGGAAATAATAGTCGTCGGCATCTTTCGAAAAATCGGCAAACGAAACCGGGAATAGCATGACGCTCGGGGAATTGTCCATGACGAGCGCCACCTTGCCTTCTAGCAGGCAGGCGCTGACGTAATCTGGCCGCTCGGTGAACTTCACCTTCGGGAAGGGATTGAAAAAACTACTGGGCATTAGGGTCTCGGATATACCCTGGATCGTCATGGCCACGCCTTTCACTTTAATGCCCTTGATCTGCTTACGGATTTGATTGAGGAGCTTCTCGTCGGCCAATCCTTCAATATAACTGAGTGCAACATCGACCTTCGAAGAGGAACCGATCTGGTAGTATTCCATACGAATCCTCGGGTCACGAATCCGACGCCGGATCATTGCCGTATTCATAATGAGCGTCTCGACAAAACCGTCGCGCGAGCCTCGCATCGATTTATCTTTGTCGGGCTCGGAAATGCCGCGCATCGGATAAGTTCTGGTGTCGATCAGCAGAACGCCTGAGATGCCGTCGATCAAGAGCGCGGCCGGACCTGAAAGGATCTGGCTGACTGCTTTTTCGTAGTCCTCAGCCCAATCGACCTCGACATAAGGCATATGGTCTTTTGAAAAAGACTCCATTGTGGGGATTTTAGCGAGTTCTTCCGGTTTGATTTTAAAGAGGAACTCCATAATTTTTTCAAATACCTCATCTTTAATAAAACCGTCGACAAAATAAAGGACTGCCGGCCGGCCGCCGATAATCAGATCGCGTTTTACGAGATCAAAGCTCTCGTCTGGTTTTAACCGTTCGTCCATTTCCTGGACATTTACTTTAATTTGATCGGTCATAAAATAAATCGCCCCTTTTCAGATACGGTTATTGTATCCCAAAAGAAGCGATTTATTTTTTAGAACTTGCGCCGCTTGATTTTGACGTATTCACTGACGTCATTTTCGTCCCGCTTGCGCTTTGCATCTTTAAAGAAGCTGTAAACAATAAAGCCCATCACACCAAGCGCCGCCAAAATCGCCAGACAGATCAGTGCCGTCAAAAAAATGCTTTCTGCGTCGAAAACTGAAAATTTCTGCTTTTGCTGTTGAATGCGGAAACCTGACAGCATTTCAGCCGCGGCGTCAAGATCGGCCTGCGCCAAGTTTTCGCCGGCGCTATAGCAAGCCAACGTATACAGGGAGCCGTTCCGGATAGTCACATATTGCACCGTGCAAAACGCACCACCGCTGTCTGCAGTCGAAGTACGGATTTCAAAAAGCTTCATTCCCGAAAATTCAAAAAGATCCCATGTTGCTTTGGTTGTATCACTGATGATTTTACTGGCCACCTCGCGGGCCTTTGTGTCGTCCAAGAGCGAGAGATCTCCGATCTCAGCGGTAAAATCGGTCTGCACACATTTGAGTTGCACCTGCCTGTCGCCATCGGCCGAGGCGGCAAACAATAAAAGCCCATCCTTTGAAAAATAAGTTCCAAATGAATCGACCGAGTGCCCCAATGTTTCAAGGTATTCAGCCTGCTCGTCCAACGTCTCGGCAGTGACGACTGTGTAGCCGTCAGGCACCTGCAGGGTGACGCCCCTTTGCGCGTCCGAAAAGGTCTCGGCGCTAGCCGGAATCCAAAAAGCCAACAATGCCACGGCCACGGCAAAGGCAAGTTTTATCTGATGCGCTCTGCCCATGGCATCAAACCGACAGACCGTTTTGCAGTTTTGCGGCCGTCAAGGTATTGCGCATCAGCATGGCAATCGTCATCGGGCCCACCCCGCCTGGAACTGGCGTAATCGCGCTAGCGATAGGTTCGACGGCCTCAAAATCCACATCACCGCAGAGCTTTCCGCCCGCGGGGCGATTCATGCCGACATCGATTACAACTGCACCGGGCCCAACCATATCGGCTGTCACGAATTTAGCCTTGCCGACAGCCGCCACCAAAATATCAGCTGTGCGGCAGATTTCTTTTAAATTCTGAGTCTTGGAATGGCAGATTGTCACCGTACCGTTTTGGTGCAAAAGCAACATGGCCATCGGCTTCCCTACAATATTAGACCGACCGATCACAACGCAGTGTTTGCCCGCGACCGAAATGCCTTCATATTCCAGCATCTTCATGACGCCGGCCGGTGTACAGGGCAAAAATACGCCGTCTCCGATCATGATGCCGCCAACGTTTTGCGGGTGAAATGCATCGACATCCTTTTGCGGCGAAATGGCGTTGATCACAGCCTTTTCATCCAGATGCTTCGGAAGCGGCAACTGGCAGAGGATGCCGTTGATCTCAGGCCTGAGGTTGAGTTCTTCAACAAGGGACAGCAATTGCTCTTGCGTGGTGTCAGCCGGAAGCAAATGCTCCTCCGAAATAATTCCAAGCGCCTCGCAGGCCCGCTTTTTGTTGCGCACATAAATCTGCGAGGCGGGGTCCTCCCCTACTAAAATGACAGCCAGCGTCACAGAAATACCCTTATTCCTTAAGGCCTCCACTTCATTGGCAACCTCGGCCTTAACGCTGGCCGAAATCGCGTTTCCATCAATCCGTTTCCCCATCTTTTTGCTCCTTTTCTGCCGCAGGTTGCGATTCCGGTTGTGACGGCTCTGTTGGTTGAGAGTCCATTTCTTGCGGCTCTGGTTGCTGTTGCGAGTGGAAAATGAGCGGTTCGCTGTCAGCCTCGATCTGAGCGGAGGTTTTTGCCGCTTCCTCAGCGGTCAGAGTAAAGCCCTCTCCGGCCTCGTCAGCGTTATCAGACACAAAAACTGAATCATAGTCGGCCGCCGGTTTGGGCTTTACCCGATGGCGAATGACAAGGAGCGCCACGAGCGCACCAACGCACAAAAGCGCCGACAATAAGCAAGAGACCCGCAAATCACCAACCATCAGGCTGTCGGTGCGCATTGTTTCAATAATGGCGCGGCCAAAGCCGTACCAGACGCAGTAAAGCAAAGCCACTTCGCCTTTAAATTTGCGGCGCTTGCTGAAGAAATGCAACACAAAAAAGCCGATAAAGCACCAGACCGATTCGTATAAAAA
Organism: uncultured Eubacteriales bacterium; assembly: GCA_949292695.1. Lineage (GTDB taxonomy): Bacteria > Bacillota > Clostridia > Oscillospirales > Acutalibacteraceae > CANQSG01. The sequence continues at coordinate 15,205 of CASFAP010000113.1, forward strand.
GCAGGGGTGCACAAGCGCTGAAGATTTCATTTCATCAGCGATTTTATTGCTGGTCATTCCCCAAAAATCGCTACCGGTAAAACCGCCGTAAGCCTCCTGGTTGACAAAATTACCCCACCGGCCGACGCATTGCCCGATTAAAAAACCAATCGAAGCGAGATCGAACATATCGAGGATATTGACCTTGCGTATCCAGCACATGAGCCCACCGGCCAAAAACGCGCCGATCACCGCACCGTAAATCGCAATGCCGGCAACCCCACTGGAATTGCCAAATCCAAAAAAATCTCCGATGCTCTCAAGTTTTACGCCATCGAATATTACATAATAAATCCGCGCGCAGAGGAGCGCAACTGGCGTCGCTACCAGGACGACGTCGAGCATCCGATCCAGGTCAATGTCAAACCGCTTGGCATTCCGCACAGCATAAAGAATCGCCAACACGAATCCGAGCGCGATGAGGATCCCATACCAATACACGTGCCATTCCCTTCCGCCGCCGAGCGGAATGGAAAAAGCGATGGGATTGAGATTCAAATGAATGCCGAAAATCGTCACTTCGTACATGCGGCGCCCTCCTTTTTAGGGGTGATAACCGAAAGGACCGAGTTTGCATCATCCCAGTATTTCAGCCTATTGAAGACATCGTTCGGTGTGACCGAACGCAAAATCTTCATTTCATCGAACAACCCCTCGCCAAACATGGCGCATTCGGTCAGGCCCATAGCGATCTGTTCGACGTTATCGAACCGCTTAATGGCGGCGCCATACATGCTCCGCTGGACAACGGCAAACAACTTTGGATCGATACCGTCGCTTTTTAGGCGCGCGACTTCTTTTTTGATGCGGTAAGCAACGGCCCGCGGGTCTTTGGACTCACCTTCAAATAATGTGGCCGCATAGCCCCGGCCTGTAAAATATTCGGTATCAAATGCATCGTTGATAAGCCCGTCCTTCAAAAGGGAAGCGTAGAGCGGAGAAGCATCCCCCGCAAGGATTTCTAAAAGCATTTCGGTGCAGATTTTTTCTTTTAAGGTGCGCTCAGGCATAGCGCACTGTTCTTTGTAGCCAAAGCAGAAGAGTGGCAATCCCACTTCCAACGCCTGTTCGGTATAGGATTCGAGCACTGTTACCGGTTCGTCTTCGTCGCACCGTTCAACCGTAACCGATTTGACCGGTTTAAGACCGGCACTAATTTGTTTTAAGACGTCGTCGGTGTCGACCTTGCCGGCGATGCAGAGGAACATATTAGCCGGATTATAAAAGGTTTGATAGCACTGATACAAAAGCTTGTCATCAATCTGGGCGATGGACTCAACCGTCCCAGCGATATCGATGCGAACCGGGTGGTTCACATACATGGCCTGCAAGAGGTTAAAGAGGACCCGCCAGGGGCCGGAATCGTCATACATCCGAATCTCCTGACCGATGATCCCCTGTTCTTTTTGCACAGTCTCGGCCGTAAAATAGGGCGACTGTACAAAGTCGAGCAGGATATCGAGGTTGTCGGAGAACCGGTCGCTACACGAAAACAAATAGCAAGTGCGGTCAAACGATGTGAAGGCGTTGGCATATCCGCCCGTTTCGGCATAGCGGGTGAAGGCGTCTCCCTCCTCGCTTTCGAAAAGTTTGTGCTCCAAAAAGTGCGCAATACCGTTTGGAACCTCAATGACTTGGCCGTCGGGGGTGCGGAATCGGGTGTCAATCGAGCCGTATTTCGTCCCGAATAGTGCATAAGCAGATTCATATTGAGGCTTTTCCATGATATAAATTTTGAGACCCGATTCGTGTTCGGCCAGCGTATAACTTTCGCCCAGCACATCGCTTGTAAAACTCTGTTTTTTCATGTCGCTACTTCGCCTCCTTAGGCATCAGCATATAAACAGTATGGAGTGAGACGCCCCTTGCCGCCGCGGCACCTTCCTCACGGGTCACACCTGCGACGGCCTTTGCAAGCTCGTCAGGCGACATGGGGGACTGTTCCCGGACGCGGCTGGCATACCAAAGGTCAATCATGCTGAGGTTGTCGCTATAAGAACGGAGCATATCGCAAATACTGCGTTTAGAGGCTTCAAAATCCGAAGTCTCGAATTCCCCCTGTTGCATGACCTGCAACTGATTTAGGATCTCTTCCTTGGCACGGTCCGCATTTTGCGCCTCAACACCCGAATCTACCATTAAAAATCCCTTGGACTTGACAAGCGAGGCCGCGCAATAATAACAAAGGCTCAACTTTTCGCGTACATTGGAAAAAAGGCGGGAATAGGGGCCGCCGCCAAAGACATCGGCCATCACAAAGAGCGGGAGTGTCTCGCGGTCACCGCCATGCTGTTCAGACGCAAAACCCAGGACCAATTTGCCCTGCGCGACATCCTGCGTCTCGGTCACTTCACGGACCTGTTTCGCTTTTTGCGCCGGAGCTGTGCCGCCAAGAGATACAATATCGGTGCGTTTTATGGCACTCATGGCCGCCGCGATCGCCTCAAAAACGCCTCGTGGCAAAACCTTGCCTACAATTTGCACGCGGATGAAAGCCGTCGTCAGCAACCGGTTCCAAGCTTCGAACAATCCCGCAGGAGTAATGGCCTCGACCTGTTCTTCCCGGCCGTATTTCGACAGGCCAAAGGGACTACCCGCAAACATTTCCTCAGTCAAGCGGGCGCGGGCATAACGGCGCTTATCGCTTTTCTCCGAGGCGATCCGGTCCAACATTTGCCGTTTTTCGCGCGCAACATCAGCCTGACGGAAAGCCTCGCCATCCAGGGCCGGTGCAAACAGCAAGGAGGCCAAAAGTTCAGCCGCCGATGCAACGGTCGAGGTGTCGTCAAGCGCAAATGCGTCATTGATCACTGAAATTGACATGCGAAGCGTCTGGTAATCCCCCATTTTGCCGACCTCAGCGGAAAGTGTGGCGCCATAGAGGCTATGCAACTTGTAGTTGAGTTTTGAAAAATCTGAATAGTGCGCCGAGCAACTCGTCAAGACATAAGGCAAAAGCGCATTTTCTGCAACTGTTTCTTCCTGCATTGGCAGATAGAAATGGAAGGATAGCAATGTCGTATTGAACCTGGCATTTTCAACAAACAAGCCCTCCACGCCGTCACCCAACGGGACAAATTTTTTAAACATTTTAATTCCTCCAAATTCCTCCACGGTAAAGGCCGCGGCAAATTTGCCATCTGTTAATTATTCAGCGTCATGACCGCACGGGTTAGAACCGCAACGAGACTGCCCGCGGCTATTCCAAAGATGGAACCGATTGGACAATCGAACCCCGCGGGGACCCCAAAGCACACCCAAGCAATTCCGCAAGAATATGAAAGCCTAAAACGCTTTGCATTTTTGGTTGCGCACTTTAACCTCCGGCGACTCCGCCCTTGCGCGCTTTACGCGCCGGACCGGCCCTGCCGTTCCATCGGTTGTGGTCATAATCATACGCAGTCGTCGCGGCGCGCCGCAACGAGTAACCTTTGGCCGCAATAATCGCTTTGCATTTTTTCTGCGCACATGATACCACTGCCTCAGGTGCTAAGGCATCTTGCGCCGAAGTGCGCCGCACCGGCCTTGCCGGTCCATTGGTTGTGGTGAAAAGACTACAGCGTAGCGGTTTTAAAAACCGCCTCACGCCGAGCGTGAAGCGCGCCGCGCTTTCGCTGTGGACATTATACCACACACCCGGGCCGAACTCTACCTCTATCCAAGAAAAAATTTGAATTTCTTTTGAAGATTCGCGCAAACCAAGCAGGGATCAGATTTTGAAGCCGACAAGGTTCGACGCAGATTTTCTTTGTTTGCAATCTGGCGCGCCATATGTTACAATTCCCGATAAGGAGATGATCATGAATGGGAAAACGAAAACGCGGTGTCCGCATTCCAACAAGAGCGATCATCGCGGTTTTAATGATCTTGCTCGAAATCGGGATCCTAGTTTATTTTTCCTGGAAGCTCTCCGAGAAGTCTTTTTGGGTTTACACCGTTGCCGAAGTTGTGAGTATATTCACAGTAATTTATATCATTAATCGCAAGGGCAACCCCAATTATAAAATCATGTGGATCATTTTTATCCTGCTGGTCCCCTATATTGGCGTTTTGACCTTTCTGCTATGGGGCGGCGGGCGCGTGTTTCCTTATATCAAACGGCACTTTGAGCGCATTGTCGCCTCTTATCAGGATGTGCTCGCCGAATGTCCAGATCTCAGCGCCCAGCTGGCTTATCATGATCTTTTGCATGTTCGGCAGGCTTCTTACCTCTCGGCCGCTTCAGGCTTTCCGGCCCATGCCAACACATCCTGTGAATACCTCTCGCCCGGCGAAGTCTTTTTGCCGCGCCTACTCGAAGAACTCGAACAGGCAAAGCGCTATATTTTGATTGAATTTTTCATCCTAGCCGAAGGCGAAATGTGGGAACAGGTTTTTTCTGTTTTGAAACGGAAAGCCGAGGCCGGTGTGGAAATCAAAATCATGTTTGACGATTTCGGTTCGATCAACCGACAATACCGCGATTTTGTGAAACGAGTGCGCGCCGCTGGCATGACAATATCGATTTTCAATCCTTTCCGGCCCTCGCTCGATATTTTTATGAACAATCGGAATCATCACAAAATCGTCGTCATAGATGGAAAAACCGCAATTACCGGCGGCATCAATATCGGCGACGAATACATCAACCGCACCCATCCGCACGGCTATTGGATGGACTGTGCGGCGATTTTCAAAGGGGACGCCGTCCGCAATTTTGTGGTTATGTTTTGCATCATGTGGGAATTCACAACCCGCAAACATCTCGATGCACGCCACTATCTGGCCGATGCGCCGGTAAAGGCTGAAGGCTTTGTATTGCCTTATTCTGATGATCCCATTGGCACTCAAAATCCAGGCGAAGGTATCTACATGCAGATACTCAATACTGCGCAACGCTATGTCTATATCGCATCGCCCTACCTGATTTTAGACAGCAACATGATCAACACCTTAACTCTGGCCGCCAACTCGGGGATTGATGTGCGTATTTTAACCCCCAGTGTCCCGGATAAATGGTATGTCCATCCGGTCACACAACACAATTATACTGAGTTGCTGGAGGCCGGCGTCCGGATTTTTGAATATACGCCGGGTTTTATCCATTCCAAGCTCTTTGTCTCTGACGATAAAGTTGCTACGATTGGTACTGTCAATATGGATTATCGCAGTTTCTTTTTCCATTTTGAATGCGGCGCGTGGATCTGCGGAAACGATACCGTGCTCGACATTCGCAATCATCTGCTCTCTCTGATTGAGCACTCTGAGGAAATCCATCTCGAGAGCTGGAAAAAGCGGCCGTTCCTGCTCAAATGCAAGCAGGCTATTCTTCATATTTTTGCGCCTTTTATGTAGTTTTAGCGCGGTTGACTTTTACAAAAATTTCGGATATAATAATCATGACGCCTTTGGCGTTTTGATAGCGGCGCTACGCCGCGGGATAAGTGGAAAGGGTGGCTAAAAAATGAAAATGAAACATATCATCTGGATCATTACCGGTATCGTTGCTGTTATTTCAATGGCGGCCGGCATTGCCGTCCTGGTGGACCGCTACCTGCGTCCGGCCAGCGGAAAACAGAACTACATTGAGTGTGACTGCGAGCCCGAAGCCGAATAAGAAAAAAGTGGCGGCAGGCCGATGCGACGCATCTGCTTGCCGTTTCTTTTTTGCTTATATTTGTGAATTTTTGATAATAATTTTTATTTTTTTTGAAATTTGTAAGGTTTTTTAAGCGTTTTGCATAAAAATTCGGATAAATTAAATTTCATATGTGCTTGCGATTCCCGCTCGAATAAGGTATGATAAAAGCGTAAATGCTAAAGCAGAAGATCGTTTGAATTCTATTGTATTTTGGCATTGCCGTATAGCGGCAGTTTGATTGGAATCATTTGCTTTTGTCACCATGATAATAGGGTTTCAGATAAGAAACAGAAAATGGTTCCGACACCTAACGGCCGCCAAAGACAATTGATTCGGTTAATTATGCGAAGAATGGAGCGTTTTGAATGAGTCACTATTCCGCCGCGGAACTATCGTCCCAGATCGCGCAAAAATTATCTCACAATTTTGGCATCACGCCGCAACAGGCTTCTGACGAATTTTTTTACAAGGCCTGCGTATTGGTGCTTCTCGACATCATGCGGGACAAACGCACGGCCTTTAAGGCTGAAACCGACAAAAAACAGGGCAAGACGGTCTATTACCTCAGCATGGAGTTCTTAATGGGCCGTTCGTTTAAAAACAATCTCTATAATTTGGGCCTTGAAGATGTGATGCGCAAAGCGCTAAAAACTTACAACGTGAGTCTTGACGAGCTATATGAACAAGAGCCCGACGCAGGGCTGGGCAACGGTGGCCTTGGCCGTTTGGCGGCCTGCTTTTTAGATGGATTATCGACCGGGTCGTATGCGGCGATGGGCTATTGCATCAAATATGAATATGGAATTTTTCGGCAAAAATTGGTCGATGGTTGGCAGACCGAGATGCCTGATTTCTGGTTGCCGGGCGGTGCTGTCTGGCTTGAGCCGCGGCCGGCCAGCGCCGTCGATGTTCATTTTGATGGGCACATAGAAGAATCATGGGACGGCGGCTACCACACTGTCCGCCATGAAGGATATAATACCGTTCATGCCATGCCCTATGATTTAATGGTTGCCGGCAAAGACGGCAAAACGGTCAATGCACTTCGACTTTGGAGCGCCGAGTCGCAGGAGATCAATATGTCGGCCTTTAATCAGGGCGACTATGTCCGCGCGCTGGAACAGCAGGCTATGTCAGAGGTCATCAGCAAGGTGCTCTACCCGGAAGACAATCATATAGAAGGCAAAAGTCTGCGGCTGAGGCAACAATATTTCCTTGTATCGGCTTCGATTCAAGACATTCTCAACCGCCATCTGCGCAAATACAACACACTTGACAATCTGCCGGATAAAGTGGCGATTCATATCAACGACACCCACCCCGCCCTTGCCGTCCCAGAGCTGATGCGCTTTTTGCTTGACATCTGCGGCTACGGCTGGGATGACGCCTGGGGCATCGTTACCCGCACGGTAGCCTACACCAATCACACCGTCATGTCTGAGGCGCTCGAGTGTTGGCAGGTCGAGCTTTTCCGCCAGCGCCTGCCTCGCATTTATCAAATCGTCTGCGAAATCGACAACCGCTTTCGCGCCTATGTCTGGGAAAAAACGCACGACGCGGCTTATGTCGAGCGCACTGCCATTATCCAAGGCGGTGTTGTACGTATGGCAAATCTTTGCGTCGCTTCTTGCCATAGTGTCAACGGAGTCTCGCGCCTGCATAGCGATATTCTGAAAGATTCCCTCTTTAAAGACTATTACAAGCTCACGCCCCAAAAATTCTCAAACGTCACCAACGGCATCGCCCACCGGCGCTGGCTCTGCCAGGCGAATCCACTGTTATCGAGCTATTTGTCCGAACTCATCGGCGGCAGATTTGTCGGCGACGCATCTGAACTCTCGAAACTGCGCGCCTTTGAATCAGACCACACAGTGCTTGCAAAGTTGGCCGAAATCAAACGGCAGAACAAGGCGCGGTTTTCAGATTATTTGAGCCGTACCGCTGGGATCGCGCTCGATCCCGATTCGATTTTCGACATGCAGATCAAACGCCTGCACGAATACAAACGCCAGCATTTGAATGCGCTTCATATCATCTCAGATTATCTGTATTTAAAAGACAATCCAAATGCGGATTTTATGCCGCGCACCTATCTGTTTGGCGCCAAAGCCGCGCCCGGCTATTTGCTGGCCAAAAAAATCATTCAAATGATCGCTCTGCTCGGCCGGCAGATTGACCATGATCCGGCGGTATGCGATAAAATGAAGGTCGTCTTCCTCGAAGATTATCGCGTCACATTAGCCGAACTGATGATTCCGGCCGCAGATATCAGCGAGCAAATCTCGCTCGCTTCCACCGAAGCCAGCGGCACCGGCAACATGAAGCTCATGATGAACGGCGCCATTACGGTCGGCACCGAAGACGGCGCAAACGTCGAGATCCATGAAGCTGTGGGAGATGATAACATCATCATCTTTGGTATGCGCACCCCCGAAGTACAGCGCCTGCAGGCCGGTGGTTATTCCCCGCAAGCGTATTATGATAACAATCCAAAGCTCCGCGCCGCCCTCGATTTTATGGCCCATGGAATTGCCGGCCAAAACTTTGAAGATCTTGCAGGTACCTTCCGCAATGTCGATCATTATATGGCGCTGGCCGACTTTTCTGATTACTGTGCGGCCGAGGAAAAAGCCGCAACACTTTACCGCGACAACATGACCTGGAACCGGATGTCGCTTGTCAACATTGCGGAATCCGGCCGATTTTCGGCGGATCGCGCCATTGCCGACTATGCGCGCAATATCTGGCATGTGTCCCCTATTAAATAACAATTTGGAGCATCTATGCAATACTATCCCTTTGATTCCAGAAATCCGCTTTACCGTTCTGTTCAGACAGCCCTGGCCGCAGGTAGTCCACTGCGGCTGAGGCTGTTGTTGCATCGCGATGCCGCCTGCACTGAGGCCTATTTGCGCCTACGGCGAGACGAGCAAAGCGAGATCACAGAAATCCCCCTTTCGCCAGGCGAATGGCTCGAAGATTATCAAATCTGGGATACGACTCTTTCATGCGAGGAAGGGCTTTATTGGTATGCCTTCCGGTACGAAAGTGCAAATGGAAACTTTTTTGTCATTCAGGCCGAGCATAGTCTTGGCATCGTCTCGCAGACCGACGGCGTTTGGTGGCAACTCACGGTTTATGAGGGCGATTATCAAGGCCCCGATTGGTTGGCCGGCGGCATTATCTACCAAATATTCCCCGATCGGTACTGCAATTCTGGCATTAAAAAAGCAAACCTTCCGTCCGATCGTTTTTGCCAGCCGGATTGGTACGCCCAGCCGGCTTTTCTGCAAAACGGCCAAGCCGACAACCTCGGCAACGACTATTTCGGCGGCGATCTTGCAGGCATAACAGCTCACTTGGATGACCTTAAGGCGCTGGGAGTCAGTTGCCTTTACCTCAACCCCATCTTCGAGGCCCATTCCAATCACCGTTATAACACGGCTGACTATTTTAAAATTGACCCGCACCTCGGCACCGAGGCGGATTTTGTAGCATTGTGTAGGGCCGCGAAGGCCCAGGGCATCGCCGTGATTCTCGATGGCGTTTTTTCCCACACCGGCGATGATAGCCGCTATTTCAACAAGTATGGCCGCTATGAAACGCTCGGCGCCTATCAGTCCCCCGCTTCTCCTTATGCCTCCTGGTATCAATTCACCCATTGGCCCGAACAGTATCACAGCTGGTGGGGCGTGCCCAGTCTGCCGGAGGTCAACGAATTGGGCCCAGATTTTCTCGAATTTATCACGGGAGAAAATGGCGTCATTCGCCATTGGATGCGCCTCGGCGCTTCGGGCTGGCGGCTGGATGTCGCGGATGAGTTGCCAGATGCATTTTTAGATGCCGTCCGTAGAGCGGTCAAGGCCGAAAAGCCGGATGGCTATCTGCTCGGCGAAGTCTGGGAGGACGCCACCAACAAAATCAGCTACGGCGTCCGCCGCCGATTTTTGCGCGGCCGCCAACTCGACGCCGTCATGAATTATCCTCTCGCCACCGCGCTCATCGAATTTTTGCGGGGTGGCAATGCGAGGGATTTGCTCGATTGCATTCTGACCCTTCGAGAGCACTACCCGCCTGAGGCCTTTCATCTATCGAGGAATCACATCGGCACGCATGACACCGCTCGCATCCTCACGCAACTCGGCCGGCCAGCAGGCGCAGAAGGAGACCGGGCTTGGCAATCACGTTTTCTACTGAATGCTGAAGAAAAAGCGCGCGGGAAACGGCTCTTAAAACTGGCGTCGGTCCTTCAATATACGCTTCCCGGCGTGCCATCTCTTTACTATGGGGATGAGGCCGGAATGGAGGGTTTCGGAGATCCCTTTTGCCGCGCTGGTTATCCTTGGGGGCGCGAAGACAAAGACCTGCTTGCGCATTACCGCACACTTGGTTCCTTCCGGCGCACCCATCCCGCTTTCCAGAAGGGGGAGTTTATCCCGCTTCACGGTGAGATGGGGCACATCGCCTATCTGCGCGAAAGCCACGAAGAAGTAATCCTTGTCGCTGTCAACCGCTGGTGCGACCCTGTCACCCTTTCAACTCCGGATCGCTTTGAAAAGGCGCAATGCATCTATGGACAAAGGGTCGTTGGGGGCAAACTCACCGTCGGCGCTGAGGATTATGCCCTTCTTGTTCTGCCAAAACAATAAACAAAAAAGCCCATCCGGATAGATGGGCTTTTTGCAACCAAAATGTTAAGATGCATTGCTTGCCAAAGTGACTTTTTTGCATTACACTAAATAGGCCAGAAAAATTGCATTTTGCAAAGGAAAAAAGGGCCTTTGTCTTCTCGCCATCCGCTTTAAAGGCAGAAAGGTTCCGCTTCATTGTTCAGAATGACGTTGGGAGGAATGCATTTGTTGCACGAAACACTGAAATCGATTCGAAAACAAAAAGGGATCTCACAAGCCGAACTCGCCGATCGTCTTGGAATTGTTCGGCAGACGGTCTCAAAATGGGAAAAAGGCTATTCAGTCCCCGACGCCGACATGCTTTTAAAACTCGCCGGCATCCTGGAAATTCCCGCCAATGAATTGTTGGGCTTATCGGCCGAGCAACCGGCCGGGCAAGACGAAATCGTCCGGCATTTGACCCAGATACAGGATCAACTCGCGCTCCGCAATCGCAGGACAAACTCGGTCCTAAAAATTCTTTTATGGCTTCTCATTGCGATTGTCGCATTCCAGTTGCTGTTGGCTCTATTCGGCACTGCGACCAACATGGACCATCCCATCACTTCTACGACCCAATCCGTTTTGAAATTCTGTGAGGATGGAAGAAAAGCCATAATTGAATAAAATCGGAAATGGCTTTTTTGCAAACGTATGACGCAGGTCATCTTCTAGCCAACGTCTCCGCCCTAAGAATAGGTGCCATCAGCGTAGCGGCACGTCCCAAAGAGCACCAGATCCATAAAGCGTTGCGGCTCTGAAGCGATTCGAACCATAACAAGGTAAAAAAGAATAAATATGGCAACACTTTCCAGTATGATTAAATTGCTCTAACCGACCGGCTTAATCAAGCGGGCCGGTTTTGTTTTGCAGTAATGCCAAAGGCCAATCAGGTCGGCCAAAGCCCAACCAATGGGCACCGACATCCAAATGCCAAGCGTGCCAAGCATGGGTAAACCAGATAGCAGATAAGCCAACGCCACGCGACTCCCTAGAGAAATCACGGTCAAAACAATCGACATACCAGGCCTAGACAATCCGCGATAAATTCCGTATAGTAAGGACAAAATTCCGATGTCAGCATAACAGGCCCCCTCGATGCGCAGGTATTGCGCGCCGATGCGAATTACATCGACTTCTTCGGATTTGACAAACAACCCCATCAGCGGTTCGGCCAAACAGAAGACCAGCGCCGAAATGCAAAGGCAAAAGAGCACTGAAATACGCAAGGCCGTTCGAAAGCCCTTTCCAATGCGATCCGTTTTGCCGGCGCCGTGATTCTGGGCCACATAGGTCGAAAAGGCATTGCCAAAATCTTGCGCAGGCAGATAGGCAAAGGCGTCGATTTTGACAACGGCGGCAAAGGCGGCACTGACCGCAAACCCAAAGCTGTTGACCAGGCCCTGCACCAGCAGGATTCCAAAGTTCATGACAGATTGTTGCACAGCCGTCAAGACAGAATTGGACAGCACGTCTCGCAATAGCGATTTATTGTAATGCATGTGCCGCTGTTGAGGGCGCAGATCTTTTTCTCTCACAAAATAGTAAGCCGCAATGCAGATTGCAACCAGGATCTGGCAAAGAACGGTAGCCCAAGCCGCGCCGGCCACGCCCATCTTGAAATTGAGGATAAAAACCAGATCGAGCACGATATTTCCCAAAGCGGAAATGCCGAGAAATAGGAGCGGTACGACAGTATTGCCCACACTTCGAAGAACCGAGGCAAAAAAGTGGTAAAGGAAGATAAACGGTAGTCCCCACAGGACGATCTGCAGGTATTCCCGCGCATAGTCAATCGATACATCCGGGATATTCAGCCAATTCAAAATGGGTTCGATGAGCATCAGAGCTGAGATCAATATCAAAATGCTGACTGCGAAAATAAACCAAAAGGCGTTAAAGACACTAGTTTTCAATGCGTCAAGGCGCTTTGCACCATACAAGTGCGCAAAAGTGACTCCGGCGCCCATACATAGGCCGAGGATCAACGAGGTGAGCAATACCATCAACGTATAAACTGTACCGACTGCGGCGAGCGCTTCGGCTCCAATCGTGCGTCCGACGATCAACGTATCGGCGATATTGTAAAACTGCTGGAGCAAATCCCCGAACATCATGGGCAGGCTGAAAAAAATTAAAGAACGGCCGATTCGCCCGGCCGTGAGATCTTGTTGCATAATGACTCCTAATCGTTTTAGATCGACTGAGAAAGAAGACCCTGCTTTCTCGAATACCATACCAGTATACCGTGGCCGCGGCGAGGCAACCGCAACTGCAAGTTCCATTCAGGATACTGCCGCACGAAATTTATCGCCCCGCCTGAGATATACGCAACAAAGGAAATGTAATCGTCTTTGCGCATCGGGTGATCGCTTGAAATGAACCATTCGTCTTCCATTTCGTCGACCTGCAATTTTTGCGCTGGTATCGCCTTTTGGGGATACACAGCCTGCAACACCTGGCCACAACACGATACATTTGCGCCGCCGGTGCCAATCAGCACATTACCGCAAGCCTCGCAGATATAAAAAGTGAAATGTTCCACTAGTACCTCCTAAAGATAACCGAGATTCCTCGAAAATCGTCTTCTTTTCAGGTGAGATTATGCAAAGCACTTCTCGCCGGGGCGTCGCCACATCATCGAAAATGATAAGACAACTACAGTTTCAAATCGGTGTCATACCGTGCTTATTTAATCATAACATATCGTGACTTTGCAACCTTAGATTTCGATGGTCTTGGCCCACTCCAAAAATGCGTTCATCTGCGTGTCAAAATGCCTGGCATTACAGCCGAACTGAATAAGCCAATAGGCGTCCTCTGATTTTTGGACGATGGCGAGATAAGCATAAGTTGTAAAACCCGACTTTTTTTCATAGGTAAAGCAGGTAAATCCCTCTTTTTCTTCGATTGGAGACGATAAATCGTTGTTGGACAGCACCAGTTCGGCATACTGGGTCAACGTCAAATCGCCGTCAAATTGCGAGGCGTCTTCCTTGAGCGCCAACACAACGCTATTTTGCGACTGATAAACAGCCGTCTGCGTTTCGACCTCAGACTCCTCAAAATCTTCGGTTAGTGTAATCGTAAAGCCGTCTTTTGTAAAGGTTTTTGGGGGAGCAGTCGACGCTTCGCCGCTTGAGAAGGCCCCGCATCCCGTAAGCACCAATATTAGCAAGCATAAAAGTGCGACGATAGAGATTTTCCTTTTCATAAACATTTCCTCCTCACGGTTCTAAACACAATAAGCATTATGGCAGATTTGCGCAGGAAAGTCAACCGAGTATAACTGTAGAAGCTTTCATTTCAAGCCTAATTTCTGTTCGAATACTCCTGCCGGCAGAAAATTCTTGCGCATCTACGATGCGGTGCTCCCAATGGAGCCTAGCCAAATAGAAAACCCCGAGTGCAGTTCGTTTAACCTTCTACACTCGGGGCTCAACGATTGGTTATTGCCGCCTCAACTATTTTAAGTTATCTGCAAGAAAAACAGAAAACCACCTAGTCTAATTAAAATGCTCTTCACGCGTCGAGTAATAACTTTACCGATTTTGAGCTTAAATTAGCTACAACCGGGGCCGGCAATCGGGCCAAGCTTTACCGAGCGCTGACGTCGTCGACGTAAAGCGTACGCACACCGTCAGAAGAAGTTTGCGCTGGCGCCTTCTCTTTGCCGTCGCGCACGGCAAAAAATTTGGAGGCCACCTGCGGGAAAAGGGCGTAACTCAGCACATCCTCTTCACTCTTTGCAATATCTTTTGCCTCTTCGCGGTATTTTTCGAGTTCCGGCTCGATTAAATCCGCAGGGCGGCAGGTGATGACCTGATCATCCCCAATTGCCTTTTTACGGACCTCTTCATTAACCTTGCCGGGCAATTGACCATATTCGCCGCGCAACAGGCCCTTGGATTCCTTTGTGACCATCTTATAGCGCTCGCCAGAGAGCACATTCAAGACCGCCTGGGTGCCGACGATTTGGCTCGTAGGGGTGACCAGCGGCGGATAGCCAAAGTCTTCGCGCACACGCGGAATCTCAGCCAAAACGTCATAATATTTATCCTCGGCGTTGGCCTGCTTGAGTTGCGAAAGAAGATTGGAAAGCATGCCGCCCGGAACCTGATAAATGAGGGTCTTGGTATCGACGTTTAAGACCTTCGGATCCAGAATGCCTTCGGCTTTAAGCCGATCGGCGACCTTGCGGAAATGCGCCGCCGCCTTGCTTAAGTCCGACAGATCCAACCCCGTATCGCGGTCGGTCCCCTTTAAGGTTGCAACCAAAGCCTCTGTCGAGGGTTGGGAGGTTCCATTGGCCAGAGGAGACAGCGCGGTATCGACGATATCGACGCCGGCTTGGGCGGCCATCAAGTAGGTCATGTCGCCAGTGCCGGTCGTATTGTGGGTGTGCAGATGGATCGGCAGATTGACGTTTTCTTTGAGCTTTTTCACAAGGGAATAAGCGTCATACGGCAAGAGCAGGTTGGCCATGTCTTTGATGCAGATGACATCAGCGCCCATTTCCGCCAGACGAACGGCCAGCTTGACAAAGTATTCTTCATTGTGCACCGGGCTTGTCGTATAGCTGATGGCGGCCTCGCAGATACCGCCATATTTTTTAACGCTCTTCATCGCGGTCTGCATGTTGCGCGTATCATTCAATGCGTCAAAAATGCGGACGACATTGATGCCGTTTTCAATGGATTTTTTGCAGAACGCCTCGACGACGTCATCGGCATAATGCTTGTAGCCCAGGATATTCTGGCCGCGCAGAAGCATTTGAAGCTTAGTATTGGGCATGGCCTTGCGCAGGGCGCGCAGGCGCTCCCAGGGATCTTCATTCAAAAAGCGCATGCAGGCGTCAAACGTGGCGCCACCCCAGCATTCGAGCGACCAATATCCCATATTGTCGAGCAACTCGCAGGCTGGCAACATATCCGAAAGGCGCATCCTGGTTGCGGCCTGCGATTGATGCGCGTCGCGCAAAATCGTATCGGTGATTTTTAAAGGATTTTTAGCCATAATTCAACCTCCTTAGAGCGGCAACGCAAGCAAGACGCCGGCCGCAATGGCCGATCCGATGACGCCGGCCACATTCGGCCCCATGGCGTGCATGAGCAGGAAGTTGCCGGGGTTTTCCTTCTGGCCGACGACCTGCGAAACGCGGGCCGCCATCGGCACCGCCGAAACACCGGCCGAGCCGATCAGTGGATTGATCTTGTTCTTCAAGAACAGGTTCATAAACTTCGCAAGCAGGACACCGCCGGCCGTACCAAGGCCGAAGGCCACAACGCCCATGACGAGGATTTTGATGGTTTTTACATCCAGGAAAGTGGAAGCCGTCGCCGTCGCGCCAACCGAGACGCCGAGCAGGACTGTGACGATATTCATCAATTCATTCTGAACCGTCTTGCTGAGCCGCTCGGTCACGCCGCACTCTTTCAAGAGGTTGCCGAGCATCAGCGAGCCGACCAGCAGGGTCGCCGATGGGACGAGAAGGGCGACAAAAATCGTAACCACGATGGGGAAGAGAATCTTCTCGCGTTTCGAGACCGGGCGCAATTCTTTCATGACGATCGACCGCTCTTTTTTGGTGGTCAAAAGCTTCATAATGGGCGGTTGGATGACCGGCACCAGGGCCATATAGGAATAGGCCGCCACGGCAATCGGGCCCAGAAGATGATCCGCTAGTTTTGAAGTGACAAAAATGGCCGTCGGGCCGTCGGCGCCGCCGATGATGCCGATGGAAGCGGCCTCGGCCGCACTGAAGCCCATATAACGCGCACCGACAAAGGTGACAAAAATGCCGAGCTGGGCCGCGGCTCCGAGAAGCAGACTTTTGGGGTTGGCGATCAACGGTCCAAAGTCGGTCATGGCGCCGACACCCAAGAAGATAAGGCAGGGATAAATGCCGAGTTTGACGCCGAGGTAGAGATAGTCAATCAGGCCGGGTTTTACATCCAGATTGTACGACAGCATTTCCCAGTTGATCTGCCCGCCAGCAAAAATTTCCTCATGGAACGCGCCGGCGCCCGGCAGGTTGGTGAGCAACATGCCGAAGGCGATGGGCAACAAGAGAAGAGGCTCAAATTTTTTTACGATGGCCAGCCATGCGAGCAAGCAGGCAATGGCGATCATAACAAGGAACCGCCAGTCCTGCGAAATCAGGAAAAAGCCGGTTTCCCTTAAAAAATTAAGAATGGTTTCCATTGACGCACCCTCCGGACTATTCGATGGTGCAAAGCGGGTTGCCGGATTCGACGGAGCTCCCTTTTGAAACCGAGACGGAGGTTATCTTGCCGTCGCAGGGGGACATGATTTCATTTTCCATTTTCATGGCCTCCAGGATCATAAGGACCTGGCCCTTTTTGACAATGTCGCCCACTGCGACATTCACGCTCAAAATCGTACCGGGCATGGGCGCAGAAATCTTTTCACCGCCCGCAGGTGCGGCGGCCGGAGCAGATGCCGGAGAGGCCGGAGCAGGGGCAGGATTTGCCGCCGGAGCGGAAGTAGCCGCCGGAGCTTGGGCGCTTTTAGCGGCTTCTTCGGCGCTGATCTCTTCCAGTTCAATTTCGTATGTAGTTCCATTGACGTTAACACGATATTTTTTCATATCTCTAAACACCCTTTTCTGAAATTTTCAAACACGTTTAACCGAAAGAATTCGGATGGCCGAAAGATCCGTGCCCAGATCCTCCGCAATTGCGGCCGACACAGCGGCGATCCATTCCCCACGGTTGGGAATTTCGTCGGCAACAGGCGCCACATTCACTTCTTCGGGCACTTCTGCCTGTTTTTTACGTTCACTCAGACGGCAGAGGTAGCTTGTGAGCATGCACAAAAAGACGATGCAAATCAGGCCGATAAACACGACGCCCAGCCCCATCGCGACGACAAATAAATTGGAGACAGCTGCCAATTTCACTGCCAAATCCCCCTCTCTTCATAGATGTTCCAAAATTGACCCAATTTATCATTATTTTAAGACAAAATGTTCCTTTCGTCAATTCGTTCTAAAAAAGTTCACAAAAAATTCATAATATAAATTCAATAAATACCGGCATTCCGAAAGAATGCCGGCAAGAGCTTCTTTAAAGGTGCGCTTGGATCTCCTTCGCCGCTACTTCGCGCGGCTGAATGCCCGCTTTTGCGCAAAGTGCGGCGGCCGTACCGCTAGCGGCGCCGATGGCCAAGCAAATCGGCATGGCGCGGAAATTGGAATGGGCCATGTGGGTCCCAGAAATATTTCGACCGGACAATAGAAGTCCATCAATTTTTTCAGGTACCAAGCAACCATAGGGAATGGTATACCCTTTTGTTTGGGTGAACTTTTTCTGAACGCCAGTCGCATCAAGTCCGGCGCCGGCGATATTATGTACGTCAAAATTAAAATAGGCGTCCTCAACAACCCAATCATCAAACTGCCTTGCCGCAAGGATATCTTCTCGGGTAATGGTGTAAAGTCCTTTGAAGTGCCTGGTTTCCCGCACGCCGATGAGCGAACCGGACCCGATGATAAAGCAATGCTCATACCCCGGGACAAACTCCCGCAAGAAGGCCTCGATTTTGTACATCTGCCCGCGGCAAACCTCCTCGGCTCGGGTCAGATCAGCCGCGCTGGTCCCATCAATATCTGTACAGTTGGTCATATTGCAGGTCACGACGCCGGGCAAAGTGGAGGGA
The DNA here is from genome assembly GCA_949292695.1 of uncultured Eubacteriales bacterium. Lineage (GTDB taxonomy): Bacteria > Bacillota > Clostridia > Oscillospirales > Acutalibacteraceae > CANQSG01. The sequence continues at coordinate 33,214 of CASFAP010000113.1, forward strand.
TACAGTAGCACATGGCCTGCCGGCGCCGGCAGATGCTGTCGGGCGAGGGCCTGGAGCTCTCCTTTTGGCGTTTCATAGGTGCTTTCAAAGCTGTGCAGAAATACAGCGCGATCGGTATCGACACCCGCAACTTTAAACATCAAGGTCGCGGGTTGCATTTTGCCGTCTTCTTCGCGGCCCTTATGGTACTCTGCCCCCGCCAGGCAGGCGATATCGCCGTCGCCGCTGGCGTCAACGACAACTTTAGCCAAAATAGCCTGGCGGCCAGATTTGCTTTCGGTGATTACCCCTGCAACCCGGTTCTCCTCCTGAATGACATCGCAGGCAAAGGTATACAGCCGGAGCGTGACGCCTGCATCTTTTAGTAGGTCTAGGTAGACCTGCTTGAGTTTTTCGGGATTGATGGATTTTGTTGGCTCTCCGCCAGAATGGTCGCCGTTGCGCCGGGCGCATTCAAGGAGGATTTCACTGTAGAGCGCGTTTTTTACACTACCAGTCCAATGGCTCATCATTCCACTTGTTGAAATGCCGCCGACCGTTCCCTGCTGTTCAATGAGCATGGTGCAAGCCCCCAACCGAGCCGCCGAAACTGCCGCGGCAACGCCGGATGGGCCTGAACCGACGACCAGGACATCGACCGAAGCCTCAACAGGGATCTGTTTTGCCGGTTGAATATAAAAATTTGTCATAATCAAACCTCACTTCGAATGGATGCTTTACTTTTAGCCGTTTTTAGTATACGATAGAGGCGAGCAGAAAACCTTAAATTCCTGCAAATAAAACTAGAAAAAAATGCAAGAGGATTGGTTATGACTGAAATAGAAACGTTAACCGAGGAGATTCGTTCCTATCTGATCTATCTCAGAGAGATTGGATTGCAAATTACACTGCATGGGAACCTGATGGAACGATATCAGTCGAGTTTTGCAATGTTTAACATCCACGAAAATCCTTATTGCCTATTAATTAAGTCAAGTTCATCTGCTTGGGATGCCTGCATTGCCTGCCAAAAACGGGTAGGTGAACGACTGGCTCATGGGCCTTTTTTCGGCACCTGCTATGCCGGCGTGAGTGAATTTGTCTACCCTGTCAGCGACGGCGAAATGCTGTTGGGATTTGTAAGTGTGAGTGGTTATCGAGCCCATTCTGCTTTTACTGGATTTCAATGGCTGAGCGAGCAGTTCGGGCTGAATGCATCCAGATTGCAAAAAAGCTATTTTGAAAATCTTCGTACTGAATTGCCGGACAGAGCGCAATTGGACCGACTTTTGGCACCGCTTTGCCGAATGCTACAATTGCTCATCCGATTGATGCCCGCTGATACGCCGCAAGAGTCCGGAGACACAGGTATTTACGGCGAAGTGTTGGCCTATTTGTTGCGGCACTATGCCGAGCCTGTGCGCTTATCTGACATTGCGATTGCCTGCAAGTGCAGTCCCTCTCATATCAGCCATCTGTTTAAACAAAAAAGCGGGCAGACCCTGCCCGCCTACCTGAACGCTATCCGGGTGAAAAACGCAAAACAGCTTTTGCGCAACACCGACATGCGGATCCAGGAGATCGCTTTTACAGTCGGCTTTTCCGATTCAAATTATTTTACCAACGTTTTTCGAAAAGTGACCGGCCTTTCGCCGCGCGCCTTTAGAGCGCGGCAAAAAGCCTAAAGCTGAAGCACCGAGCGTGGAGGCAGGCCCATCGCGCCGCCGCGACCAGGAGAAAGAATTGTAGGCGCCACCCCCGAATCCCTCGCTCAAATTGCCGCGGCGCATCGCCACTCGCCGGGTAGCGGGCCGCCGGATTATATCTTTCCTTCCGCGTTCTAATGTTGTTCTCCGAGCAAAGAGCTGATGAACTGCTGGGCAATTCGACCGGAGATACTGCCGCTATGTTGCATCTCCCAGCGCCTGGCCCGCGCTTGCAATTCCTCTTGCGAAAGGGAGATCCCTTTGCGTTCGGCTAGAATCTGAACCATGTCAAAAAACTCCTGATGGCTTGGCGAAAGGTAGAGAATTGCAAGCCCAAACCGCGAGGCCAATGAGAGTTTTTCTTCCGTCGTTTCAGAACGGTGCAGGTCGTTGTCGTAGTCGTTTTTATCGTTCCAGGTCTCGCGAATCAGATGCCTGCGGTTGGAAGTGGCATAAATTTTGATATTTTCAGGCTGGCATTCGAGCCCGCCCTCGATGAAACTTTTCAAATATTTATATTCTATCTCATATTCCTCAAAGGAAAGGTCGTCCATTGTAATCACAAATCGATAATTGCGGGTTCCAAGCAGTTGCGTTGCCGCGTTTAATAACCCGAACTCCGACTTATAGACCTCAATCATCCGGAGTCCTTTGGATGCATAGGTATGCAGGAGCGCCTTTAAGCTGGTCGATTTACCCGTGCCGCCGTCTCCGTATAACAAAACATGATTCGCCGGCCGTCCAGCTAAAAAATCCTCGGTATTAGCGATTAATTGCTGTTTTTGCAGGTCGTAACCGATTAAGTCATCGAAGGTCACTCGCTCGGTGTGTGTAATAGGGACAAGGGCTACACTTCCCCCTTCCCCTTTACCCAGATGGAAAGCTCGGTAAAGCGCAAAAAGCCCGACGCCCTCGGTCCCATAAAATCGGCAAATCACCTCAAGAAACTCGCGATCATCCTTCGCCTCGGCCAGCGCGGTTTGCAACGCTATGAGTGCCGCTCGCCGGTCGTCTTCCAACGCGCCGCCTCTTCCCTCGCTGTTAAAATGCAAAAACAGGGAGGAGGCCTCTGCCCCGAGCGACATGAACTCGCTACAAAACAGCGCCCGAATTTGCGCAAGATCTTGTTGCGCGAGTTGCCATAAAGTGCCAGACGGCGACGGGGCGCGCTCGGCCGCAAGCGAAAAAGCGTTTTCATCCTGCGTCAGCAGAAAGGTCAGATAAGCTTGCCAAATGTTGCCTGCAAAACCGTATCGGACTGCAAAATCAATGAGATCTGCAATCGCCCTCGATGCTGACGCTCCAGGCCGCCTTTGATCATAGCCTGCCGCATAGGGCGCCAATTCGTTAACGATGCTATCCTGTGCAAGCTTGCGGTATAGATAGAATGGCTTTTGCATGAACGAGATCCCTTCCCCGTTTGTTTTTAAACATGATACCACATATCGCTCCAAATGTAAATTTGCAACCGCCAATTTGGCAACGGTCTATTCGATTTTTTGAGCCACTTTTCGCAATATTTGCTTTTTTCGGTGCGGTAATAAATAACACGATTGCAATGAATTTTTTCGCCATCTTTCGTATGTATAAAGAAAATCCCCATGGAATTTCTGTGATGTTCTTAACGGAGAATAGGAGGGCGGTATGTACCCGGAAGGCATTTTGCCTTCCGGGCACTGCTTTTTTAGGCGGTCTGTTGTATGGGGGACATCACATTTTCTAAGGCGGGCATTCCGTTCTGCTCCGG
>CASFAP010000114.1 GCA_949292695.1 uncultured Eubacteriales bacterium
CAACACCACGTGGGACGGGGACACAACCACCCAAACCTACCAAAATCCAGGCGGAGTGCATCTATATTGTATCACGACGCCCGGATAATTTCAAGGGCGTTTTTTGCGCCCGAAAAGAAAGGGCGATATTATGGCAACAGCAAAAAAGTTACCCAGCGGAAACTATCGAGTCAGATCATATATCGGGACACAGAGCGGAAAAAAAGTATATAGATCCTTTACGGCCCCCACAAAAAAAGAAGCCGAACTACTTGCGGCGCAATACGTATCTCAAAATGCGTCGCCCGATTCTGGCAAGAGTGCCACCGTTGCAGAGTGCATACAAAAATATATTGACGATAAGCGCAACGTGTTATCCCCATCTACGATACGGGGTTATGTCAAAATGCAACAGCGTGATTACACTGATATCGACTCGATCAAACTAAATAGGCTGTCGACTAGCAAACTACAGGAGTATATAAATAGCTTATCAGCCCGGCTTGGGCCTAAAAGCGTACGTAATATTTGGGGGCTACTTTCAGCCGCTTTACGGTATTATGATCCGCACCGAGATTTGCAAGTTACGCTCCCACAAAAGAAGTTGCTAGATTTGTACGTTCCGTCTGATGCCGACATCAAAAAGCTAATAGACAGCTTGGATAAAAATTCAAACGTTTACAGGGCCATTCTGCTGGCGGCGTTTGGATCCCTGCGTCGAAGTGAAGTGTGCGCTTTGACGTCGAACGACGTTGATGGTAATGTAATAACCATAAGCAAGGCAATGGTTGAGGATCCCAATAAAAAGTACGTCATAAAGCAACCTAAATCTGCGGCAGGTTACCGACGCATATCGATGCCGGACTCCGTAATCGCCGCATTTGATGGCATACAGGGCCGGCTAGTTAATATGACACCAGACAGCCTTACCACCGCATTCCGGAGAGCGCAAATCCGAGCTGGTCTACCCCACTTTAGGTTTCATGACCTCAGGCACTATCAGGCATCTATCCTGCACGCGTTAGGCGTGCCGGATCTGTACGTAAGAGAGCGCGGCGGTTGGAAAACCGAGCAAACACTAAAGCGGATCTATCAGCACACAATGGACGCAAAGACGGAGCAGGTCAATGACCAAATCAACCGTTATTTTGATAATTTAATTTCAAATAAAAATAACCCGACGGATTAATGCCCGCCGGGTTTAATTCGTGTCATATTTCGTGTCATACATGTTCGAAAATATAACGCATTTACGCCTTTTTTGCCGTAATTTCAGCGTTTTTATTTCATTTGAAAAAACGCCCGAAACCCGCATAAATAAAGGAAAAGCCGCAGTTGTGCGGCTTTTCACTTTGGCGCGCTTGGAGGGACTCGAACCCCCGACCCACTGCTTAGAAGGCAGTTGCTCTATCCACCTGAGCTACAAGCGCAAAATCTATATTTGTCTCTATTGTTACCAAGGTTTGAACGGAGCCGATTGAAACATTTCGGCTGTTAACTGCGGCACATCACTTCTCAGGCTTCAAAATCAAAAAAACGCACAAAAATAACACCGAAATCTAGCGCCCTTAAAACGTTCACTTTAACCTTTAACAAATCTTTGATTTGCTTTTAATGTAGCCGACCATTCTCAAGAAAATCGAAAAATGCCGCGAACGATCTTGTCCGCGGCATTTTGGAGCGGGTGATGGGAATCGAACCCACACGACCAGCTTGGAAGGCTGGGATTCTAGCCATTGAACTACACCCGCGTTTTCACGGCGAGTTTTATTTTAGCATATCCCTCGCCGTTCGTCAAGCCTTTCTTTATTTAAGGTTTGATGTGATTTGAACCTGGTCATCCAGCATATCCGCCTTGATCCAATGGATCGAATCGGCCTGTGAATCAATGATCAAATTGACAATCGGATCTTCCACCTGGCGACGAATCAAATTGCGCAAATCGCGCGCGCCACGTTTGGACTGGTTGCATTCTTTGGCCAAATGCTCGCAAACCGCTTCGCTGTAACTGAATTGAATTTCCTTTTCATCCAAAGCCGTTTGCAATTCATTCAGCAAAAGGGCGGCGATTTTTTGCAGGCTTTCCATTTGCAATGGTCGGAACACAACGATCTCATCCACGCGCGCCAAAAATTCCGGCCGCAAAAAGTCTTCTAGCGCTTTTAAGGCCTTTTCGCGCGAGGCGTCGGCCTGTGTTTTGCCAAATCCCAGCAAATTTTCAGAGCGATCGCTCCCTGCATTGGAGGTCATAACAAGGATGGTGTTTTCAAAATTGACCGTTCTACCCTGCGCATCGGTGATGCGGCCGTCGTCCAGAATTTGAAGCAAAACATTCAGTACATCCGGATGGGCCTTTTCGATTTCGTCAAAGAGGACGACGGAATAAGGTTTGCGCCTGACCTTCTCGGTCAACTGGCCAGCTTCATCGTAACCGACATAGCCGGGGGGCGCTCCAATCAAACGAGAGACTGCGTGCTTTTCCATAAATTCCGACATATCGAGCCGAATCATCGTCTCAGGTGTATCGAACAATTGCTGAGATAAAACCTTCACAAGTTCAGTCTTGCCGACGCCTGTGGGGCCCACAAAGAGAAATGAGGCCGGGCGGCGCTGAGAGGATGTCCTCACGCGCGAACGTTTGACTGCCGCAACAACCAAGTGGACCGCCTCGTCCT
>CASFAP010000115.1 GCA_949292695.1 uncultured Eubacteriales bacterium
TGGGGATGCGATCTGCAAACTGAGCACGAGAGATATTTAAGCGAAGAGGTCTTTGGAAAGCCGGTTTTTGTGACCGACTATCCCAAAGAGATCAAGGCTTTCTACATGCGCCAGAATGACGACGGAAAAACCGTCGCGGCCATGGACTTATTGGTTCCGGGCATCGGTGAAATTATCGGCGGTAGCCAGCGGGAAGAGCGACTCGATGTTCTCGAGGCCCGAATGCAAGCGCTCGGGATGAAAGTGGAAGACTATGATTGGTATCTTGATCTCAGGCGATACGGCGGCGTGCGGCACGCCGGATTCGGTTTGGGGTTTGAACGGTTGCTTATGTATGTAACAGGGCTTAGCAACATCCGCGATGTCCTCCCCTTCCCTCGTACGACCGGTTCCGCGCTTATGTGACATGCTCTGCACATATCCGCGGCGGCCTTGCCTGCATACGCCCTTAGGCGTTTTTGTCGCACCAGTGCGGTGCTGACCCCGAAGCAAAACCCACCCGGCCTTTCAACGGCCGGGTGGGTTAACTTATATTGTATTGCCGAAAGCAAGCCGTAACCATCACGGCCATGCATAGGGATAGCCTCCATCTAGAATATAGCTATACCGTAAAATCAAAATGATAAAACGACGATATTTCGAAAAACACAGAACCCCCAGGTTGGCACCGTTCTTCCACACTTTTTTTAGAATTTCGGATACTTCATTTTAATGCTTTTCGCCATCTAAATGCGAGATTATATTGCCGAACTATCCCAAGGCCACATCCAAGATCATCATAATTAAAAATCCCGCCATGACTCCAAGTGTCCCAGTTTTTGAATGCTCACCGAGATGAGCCTCTGGGATCAGCTCTTCAACGACGACAAACATCATAGCGCCCGCCGCAAAGCTGAGAAGCCACGGCATCAGCGGCTCCAAAGAACCGGCGGCCAAAACGACCAACAATCCAAAGATTGGTTCTACAATGCCTGAAAGGCTACCCCATAAAAAGGCCTTTGCCGGTCGCATACCCTCCTGCCTGAGCGGCAAGGAGATAGCCGCACCTTCAGGGAAATTTTGGATCCCCATGCCGAGCGCCAACGCCATAGCCGCGCTAAGCCCTACTCCGCTACCGCCTTCTTGCGCCGCCAGCGCGAATGATAAACCAACTGCCATGCCTTCAGGAATGTTATGCAGTGTAACGGCCATAATGAGGAGGGTTGTCCGCTTCCAGTTGGTCTTTGGGCCTTCCGGTACTACTTCATCCGGATGCAAATGCGGCAACAGTGCGTCCATCAGCATCAAGAATGCGATGCCGAGCACAAAGCCGCCAGCCGCCGGGATCCAGCCGATTCCGCCGTTCTCGCCGGCCATCTCAATGGCCGGAATCAAAAGACTCCAAACTGACGCCGCAATCATGACGCCGGCCGCAAATCCCAAAAAAATGCGTTGCATCGCCGGATGGACACGCTTTTGAAAAAAGAAAACCATAGCCGAGCCCAACGAAGTCATCAAAAAAGTAAAGCCTGTCCCGGTTAAGGCCCAAAGTATTGGTTGCATAAAATCATCCTTTCTAAGACCGAAAGCATAACTTCTGCCCTTATTAATGCGCAACAGGCCTTTGGTAGGCGGCCTGCCGGCATGAGCCGCCGAGTACTCGACGGAGAGGATGCATCAGCCGAACAAGAATCTAACAGCCCCCAGCGCCCTATACACCCCGCCGGGCACCCTTTTGCGCACGGGCCACCATAGCCGCAACCGACTCTTCCGTAGCTGGCAGGCTGTTGCACCTCTTCCATTCAGGCAATTAGTTATTATACGTTATTTTCAAAACTTTTGATTTTCCATTCTGATTGGCTTTTATATTACTCCTTTGGCTAAACTGAAGCTCGCATAAAAGTGTTCCGCCAAATTCAAGCTAGATTCTTAACCTTTGCAAACTTTTAATTTATTTTAAGATATAGTCTTATTATTGTCAAGAAAAACCGCAGGAAGCGGAAAACTGACTTTCCATTCCCTGCGGAAAAAGATTGGCTTTTTAAGGTAGGCCTGCGGAAAATCGGCTTATGTAGCCGCATTACCGCCCATACGCCCCGACTGATTCAAACCGAAACTGACCGACAATGCCCGGTCCACTCGGTCCATCGATCCGACATCTAGGCTACCCATTTTTTCCTTGAGCCGTTGCTTGTCGATGGTCCGCACCTGCTCGAGCAATACAATCGAGTCTTTGGCCAATCCAGATCCTTCGGCGCCGATCTGAATATGGGTGGGCAGATTGGCCTTATCCCGCTGGCTCGTGATGGCCGCAGCGATCACAGTGGGGCTGTAACGGTTCCCGACATCATTTTGTACTATCAAAACCGGGCGGATACCGCCCTGTTCTGAACCGACCACGGGACTTAGATCTGCGTAATAAATATCTCCTCGTTTGACTGTCATTTGCATTTCACACTCCGCGTTGGTTTTGGTAAGATTAGTTTGGCCAGGCAGATTCTGGTTTAATCAGCTAACCAAAAACTTTTTTGGACTTCCCACTCCAGCGTATGCAGATGCGACACAACTTGACAAAACCATAAAAATTCGCCCGGGTGCCCCCGGGCGATAAGTTAAAATAATGATTTATACCTAATGTTTTTCATCGTCATCGGAATCAATGCGGAAATCCTGATCAAGAGGAAGCATATCCGTTTCTGTCTCTTCTGCCGCTTCTTCCTGCGCCTCGCGCAAGTCCGCACGGTGTTTGAGTACAAGGATCAATATAATCGCAAGCGCTACGAGACCGACGGCGATCAAGGCGCCGGTTAAGATCTTGCCCATCAGCGGATCGGCAAACAAGCTAGCGATGGAATTTGTGGAAGTTCCTTGCGTTCCATCCGATTCGTCTGTGAGGAACCGTTGCAAGGTGTTCTCTGCGGCGTCAAACTGATAGAGCCCCTGATTGCCATTTGGCGCAAGTGCCCACACAAGGCAGAAATCAGAATCTTCTTCCCCCTCGCGCACATAGGCCGTCACCTCTTGCGAACCGACGGTCCGGCTCGCGGCCACATAACCTTCCGGGATGGTAAAGTCATCTGGCGGCGTCATCAAAACATAGGTGCCGCCTTGGGTAGCTACCCATTGGAAATTTGAAAAAGTGCTAGTGCTGGGGTCATAGCGGAAAAAGCTACCCGCATCTTTATTAGAATTGAGTAAATAAAGCAGAGTGACGCTTCCATCTTGAGAGACGGCGGCCGGAACTTCCACGCCTTGATAGGTGATTTCCTCAACTTTGAATCCTTCGGGCGGCTCGGCGCCGTTCCAGTCCTCGGCTATAAAATAGTCGGTCCCGTTCCAGGTAACAGCCAGCGGGTCAACCGTGCTGGCCGTGCCGGATGACGCGCCATCACTCGAAGTGCCTGACGCATTGCTCGATGCATCGGCATTTCCACCCGAACTTGCCGAGCCACTCGAGGTTGTCGCGGCCTGGCGCGTAATATTGATTGTATAGGATTTAGTGGTCCCACTCGGTGCCGTTACGGTTACGACGCGTTGGTTGGCGCCAACCTTCATTTCCGAGCTACCGGTAATTGACACCGTAGCATCCGGATCGGCCGTCGTCACGCTGACGGTCACAGTCGTCACAGAATACGGGACCGTCACTTGATAGGTTGTAGTGTTGGGCGAAAAAGCCGGCGTCAAGGTTCCGGCCGACAGGCGCATGGAGGATAAATTGGCATTGGAAGATTTTTGCACATCCGTAATGTTTACTGTCGTGCTGGCCGTGGGTTGACCCAGGTCGGGGACAGTACCATCACTTCCCCAAGTGTAGACGCCGTTTCTCGTATTGTCGTATTCAATCGACAGTTTGGATTGTCCCGCTTTTTTGGCGCGGAAAGTTATAGTGAAGGTATAGGAAGAAACCGGGCTCGAAATGATTGGCGCCATGGATACCGTACCCGCCTGACCAAAGACGTCGTTACCCGAAACAAATTCGGTCGTATCAGCATTGTACTTTAAAATTGCACCGATCATTCCGATCTCGCTAGCCGAATATTTGACTTGCACCTGAAAGGTATCGCCGACGTTTACGCTGGTCTTGCTGACCGAAATCGAAACCCTGGCCGTCTCGGCCGAGGCAGGGAC
>CASFAP010000116.1 GCA_949292695.1 uncultured Eubacteriales bacterium
AAGCTCTCTGCAATGTTGCAAATAATTTTTTCAAATGCGACGTCATTTTTGGCAAGATCAGCCTCATACTTGGTCGAAAAGGCATCAAACACCACCGGTACATCGTTGTTGCAAAAAGCCGAAACGCTGATGCATAATTTACTGCTCAAAATGAAGGTTCGCGTCTCACCGTCCGGTCCGGTCCGCGGTTTGAGCTCCAGTGAGGCGACCTCGACTTTACTGTCGCATTCGCAGGCCTCGCTGATGCCGTCGACATCGATAATCTGGCTAAACGGAAGGGTGCTCTCAAAAAGTTGCGGCCGGTTTCCCTCCTGCGGGCAGTAAAGCGCGCAAACTCGGACTTCCCCTTTGACGACGACCTTATTGCTGATGATTTTGCAATCGGTCGTAATGGCCGAGGCATCATAGCGGAGCAGATGATGGACGGCCGGCTGGCCCTGCCCGATTTCAAGTTCCTCTTCCAAAATTAGGTTCTTTTCGGCCAGGCCGATTGGTGTCGTCGCTGGGGCCATACCGCGGCGCAGTTGCATATCGCCGCCGTCGATGTCGGTAATGACTTCGGCGTTCTTTTTGCAGATCACCTTGGCAAACAGGCCGATGGCCCCGTGGATATCGAGCTTTCGGCTATTGACGGCCCGGCAATTGACATATTCGCTCTTTGCCCGGACAACGACGGCGCCGCCGTCGCAGTCGCACCCTGTTTCAATGCTTTTGCTAAACGGGATGGTCGATTCAAAGCTAAAAAGTTTGCCTTCATTATCGCAATAAATGACATGGATGGTGACAGTCCCCTCAACCGAAAGGTTCTGTCCGTTGAGCCCCTTCGCACCGACGCGAGGGATGGCTTTACATTTCATCACACGGGCAATATCGGGGCAATAATCGGGCAACGGCAACTCCAGATCAATCGGCTGTTCCACCGTTTGATTGAATAGGCAATCATTGACAGACACCGACTGTTTCAGTACCTTTAAGTCCATACAGCACTTCTCTCCTTTATACGCACTCGTTCTAGTTCTATATATTCGTAGCGTCCGGAGATTATGCCAAAACTTGCGAGAAAAAGCCGCCCTGATAGGGCGGCTTTTTCTTCTATTTTTTCGGAGCAAAAGCGGGCGGCCGTTGCAGGAGCCTATAAGCTTGGAAAAAGGTGGGCTTAAGAATGGGCCTCGACATACTTTTTGATGTTCGAGACGTTCGCAAGGACCTCTGCGCCGCCGTCTTTCAAGACGACCAGGGTCGGCGCCTGGCGAATGCCATACTGCTCGACAAGGTCGGCATGCTCGGAAGCGTCCAGCTTTTGATAGGCGACACCGGCCTCGTCCAGCATCGCGCCGGCGATCCTGCAGTTCGGGCAGGTGCTGGTCGTAAAGAGATAGACCGCGGCAGTCGGGCCTTCTGCCTTTGGTTGCGCCGCAACCTCTTGCGCCTCGGCCCCAGGCGTCCTCAGGTGCGAATGGGCGATATCATACACCTTGCGCTCATGGAATTCCTGCAATTTGCCATCATTCCAGTTTTGCACGGGGCGATAATAACCTGTAATGCGGCTGTAGACCTCGGTCGTTTCGCCGCAGTGCGGGCAGGTATACTGCTCGCCCGACAAATACCCATGGTTTTTGCAGATCGAATAGGTCGGCGAGAGGGTATAATAGGGCAACTTATGGTGCTCGGCGATTTTGCGCACCAAGGTGGCCGCGGCCTTCCAATCGGGCAGCTTCTCGCCTAAGAAGGCGTGGAAAACCGTACCGGAGGTGTAAAGGGTCTGCAACTCATCCTGCACCGAAAGCGCCTCAAAAATGTCTTCGGTGTAGCCCACCGGCAGGTGGGAGCTGTTGGTGTAATAGGGGGTGTTTCCCTTGTCGGTCGCGGTGATGATATCCGGATAGCGCTCGACATCATGCTTTGCAAAGCGGTAGGTCGTCGATTCGGCCGGCGTGGCCTCGAGGTTGTAAAGATCGCCATACTGCTCCTGGTAATCCGACAACCGGTCGCGCATGTGCACCAGCACTTCTTTGGCGAATTTTTGGGTTTTTTCGTGGGTCAGGTCGGCCCGCAACCACTTGGCGTTGAGCCCGACTTCGTTCATGCCGATCAGGCCGATGGTCGAAAAATGATTGTCAAACGAGCCGAGGTACCGGCGGGTATAAGGGTAGAGCCCCTCATTCAGGAGTTTGGTGACGACCGTCCGCTTGGTTTTGAGGGAACGGGCGGCGACATCCATCAGATGATCGAGCCGCTGATAGAAATCGGCCTCGTCTTTTGCGAGGTATGCGATTTTCGGCAGATTGATGGTGACGACGCCGATCGAGCCGGTGCTCTCGCCGCTCCCGAAGAAGCCGCCCGACTTTTTGCGGAGCTCCCGCAGGTCGAGCCGCAAGCGGCAACACATGCTCCGCACGTCGCTCGGTTGCATGTCGCTATTGATGTAGTTGGAGAAATAGGGCGTCCCGTATTTCGAGGTCATTTCAAACAGCAGGCGGTTGTTCTCGGTATCAGACCAATCAAAATCCCGCGTAATCGAATAGGTCGGGATGGGGTACTGGAAGCCGCGGCCGTTGGCATCTCCTTCGATCATGGTCTCGATAAATGCCTTGTTGACCATATCCATCTCGCGCTTGCAGTCCTTGTATTTGAAGGGCATTTCCTTGCCGCCGACGATGGCGTTGAGCTCCGCGAGGTCATCCGGCACGGTCCAGTCGAGCGTAATGTTAGAAAAAGGCGCCTGGGTGCCCCAGCGGCTGGGTGTATTGACCCCATAAATAAAGGATTCAATGCACTTTTTGACCTCATAATAGGAGAGGTTGTCCGCCTTGACAAAGGGGGCTAAATACGTATCAAAGGAAGAAAAGGCCTGCGCGCCCGCCCATTCGTTCTGCATGATGCCGAGGAAATTGACCATCTGATTGCAAAGGCTCGATAAATGCTTTGCCGGGGCCGACGTAATCTTGCCCGGCACGCCGCCGAGACCCTCTTGAATCAGCTGTTTTAAAGACCAACCGGCGCAGTAGCCCGTCAGCATCGAAAGGTCATGCAGATGGATGTCGGCGTTCCGGTGGGCATTGGCGACTTCCTCATCATAGATCTCCGAAAGCCAATAGTTGGCCGTAATGGCGCCGCTGTTGCTGAGGATGAGGCCGCCGACCGAATAAGTTACGGTCGAATTCTCCTTTACCCGCCAGTCGGTTACCTTGACATAGCTGTCGACCAGTTCCTTATAATCGAGGATGGTCGATTTCATGTTGCGGATTTTCTCGCGCTGTTTGCGATAGAGAATATAGGCCTTGGCGACATCGGCGTAGCCGGCCTGAATCAAAACAGACTCGACGCTGTCTTGGATGTCTTCCACCTGCACGCGTTCATTTTTGATTTTGGGTTCAAAATCCGCCGTCACTTTGAGCGCCAACAAATCGATGATGCTGGGATGATATTGCTTCTGTTGCGCCTCAAAGGCCTTTTGAATCGCGACGCTGATCTTCGAAAGATCAAAGTCGACCGTCGCGCCATCGCGCTTGATTACCCGGTACACGATTTACCCTTCCTTTCAGTCTTAAAAACTTGTGTGATTGCAAAAAATATCATACCACTTATTGGTTTAAAAGTCAATATATATTGTATATAAAAATTTTATAGACACAATATCATGTTATAGGCCCCTAACTTCCACCTGCGGCAAAATTGGGCGGATCAGATCTGCAAAGACCTCCATCTCCTGTTTGTCATAGCCGCTCAAATTCGAGCTTAGCACATCACCCGAATCCACAAAAGCCTGCAAAAAGTAGCGCTCGGCGCCGCGGATCCAGTCGGCGATCGCCAACAAATCCTCGGCCGTATGCAACTGGCGCACAACGGTTGTCCGGAATTCATAAGGCAGGTGGCCCTCTAATAACCAATCGACGCTCTCCCGCACAAAAGATAGATCAAACGCCGGCAGGCCGACGGTCTCGGCGTAGCGCGCCGGGCTGATTATGAGATCCATCGCCACGTACTCGAGCAGTCCCGCCTCAGCCAGCGCGCGGAGCCGATCAGGGAAGGCACCGTTGGTATCGAGCTTGATCTGGAACCCCATGGCGCGGATCCGCCGAAGAAAGTCCGTAAGCCCCGGTTGCAACAGCGGCTCCCCGCCTGTGATGCAGACGCCGTCCAGAATGCCGACGCGCTTCTCTAAAAACGCGAAAAATTCCGATTGCGGAATTTCATCCACCGCGCGTTCAGGCAACACAAGACTGGCGTTATGGCAAAACGGGCAACGGAAATTGCAACCCGGCGCAAAAACCGTGCAGGCCATTTTGCCAGGGTAATCTAACAATGTAAGTTTTTGCAGTCCGGCGATACGCAACTGGATTCCCCCTTATCTTCAAAATTCGTCCGCCAGCGGCACAGCAATGCCCCTTTCGCGGCCGAAAACAACAGAAAAAAATATAACGAAGGGCCGAATCGACACCGATCCGGCCATTCACCGCCATAAAAGCGGCGCTAAGGCAAAAAAGCGTTTGAAACAAAAGGCCTCCCCAGATCTGTTTGGCCAAGGTACGAAGGGATTAAGCCCTTAAGCTGTCCAGCTCTGCCTGCAATGCCGCGAGGTCCCTGCGGATTTCGAGCTTTTGCGGGCAGGCGGCCTCGCACTTGCCGCATTTGACGCACTGCGCGGCCTTTGCCGCCTCGGGCACCCCGGCCCATTCAGACGCCGCGCCGGCGCGGTTGCCGTACACGCCAAAGCGGTTCCAAATCTGGAAGTTGCGCGGGATATCGACCCCGGCCGGGCAGGGCATGCAATACCGGCACCCGGTGCAACCGTTGTGCACCCGCTGTTTCATGATCTCGGCGATCTGCGCAATCAGCGCCGATTCCTGCGCGTATAGGGGTTCAAAATCAGAAAAGGTATGCAGGTTATCCTCCAGTTGTTCAGAGGTGGTCATGCCGCTCAAAATGACTTTAACGCCAGGCAGGGTGCCGACAAAACGCATGGCCCAGGAGGCCGTCGAGGCACTGGGGCGCGCCGCGCGCAACCGGGCGGTGATGTCGTCCGACAAATTGGCCAGCGCGCCGCCCTTGACCGGCTCCATGACAACGACAGGAATGCCGCGGTCACAGGCCAGAGTATACCCTTTCAAGCCGGCCTGATCTTCGGTATCCATATAATTGAATTGGATCTGGCAAAAATCCCAATCGCGTGCGGTGAGAATCTCTTCAAAGGCGCTGTATTCATCATGGAACGAAAACCCAAAGTACCGGATCTTGCCGGCCTTTTGAAGCGATTCGCAGAATTCGACGATACCGAGCCGGCGCATTTCCTGCCATCGGTCGCGGCTCAAGGCGTGCAACAAATAAAAATCAATATAATCGGTTTGGAGCCGTTCGAGCTGACGCTGAAAAATCCGTTCGGCATCCTCGACAGAATGGACTTCCCAACAAGGGAGCTTGGTGGCCAAAAAAAGCTTTGAGCGGTCCTGCTTTTTCAGCACTTTGCCGACAAACGGCTCGCTCTTTCCGCCGTGATACGGATAGGCTGTGTCGATGTAATTCACGCCGGCGGCAATCGCACGATCCAGCAGGCGTTCGGCCTTTTCTTCATCGATTTCGCCGTCCGAGCGGGTGGGGAAACGCATGCAACCGTAGCCGAGGAGCGATGTTTGGATATTGAATTTAGAAAGCGCTCTGTATTCCATAAAAATCCCCTTTCAAAAGAAATCTGTACAATTACTATTATAGCAGTTCTGAAAAGGCAATTCAATGGATGCTGATCCCTCTATGCAAAAATAAATCCCTTGACTTACTTCTTCCCAACCCACTGATCGGGGCCAGCACTTAATGAGGCATACTGGCCTCACCGGACACCTCAAACCGAAGCCAAAAGGCTAAATCTGCCCATCCAAATGATCGGACGGATCACCCATCCAGTCCACCAAACCGATCAAATCGGCCAAAAAAATCGAGCGGATTATTCTAGCGGTTATCCTGGTTGCAAAGGCAAAATCCAGCCGCATTCGAATCGCTCGGCGAAGGTTCTATCCTTCTATGAAAAAAGCCGCCTTGTGACCAAGTCCAAAGCGGCAGACAAAAAATTTCGTTCCCACATTGTCAAATCGAAAGGGATTTCGATAATGTGGGGACGAAAGATAAAATTAGATTAACTCGATGATCGCCATCTCTGCGGCGTCACCACGGCGAGGGCCGGTTTTTGTAATGCGGCAGTAACCGCCGTTACGGTCTGCATACTTGGGGGCAATTTCGTCATAAAGCTTTTTGACGACTGACTCTTTGGTGATGAACGCCATGGACTGGCGTTTGCTATGCAGGCTGTTGTCCTTCGCACGTGTGATATATTTCTCCGCCATCGAACGAACCTCTTTCGCACGGGTGACGGTGGTTTCGATCCTGCCGTTTTCCAGCAGATAGGTCACCATCGCACGAAGCATTGCGGTCCTGTGATCGGTGGTTCTTCCGAGTTTTCGGGTTCCGGGCATTGATACTCACTCCTTACTGGTGAAATAAACCATTATTCGTCTTCACTGCTGAGCGAGAAACCGAACGAGTTCAGTTTCGCGATAACCTCTTCCAGCGACTTCCGGCCAAGGTTCCGGACCTTCATCATGTCCTCTTCGGTCTTGTAAATCAGATCCTGCACCGTGTTGATGCCGGCGCGCTTCAAGCAGTTGAAGCTACGGACCGAAAGGTCCAGCTCCTCAATGGTCATATCCAAGACCTTTTCCTTGGCGCTGTCGCCCTTTTCGGCCATGATGCTTTCACTGTCCTGCGCCGCCTCCGACAGGTTGAGGAAGAGCTCGAGATGCTCCATTAAGACCTTTGCGGCCAACGAAACGGCCTCATTGGCCGAAACGACGCCGTTTGTCCAGACTTCGAGCGTCAGGCGGTCTTTATCGGTGATCTGACCAACGCGGGTATTCTCCACTGAAAAGTTGGATTTGAGCACCGGCGTATAAATCGAGTCAACCGGGATTAGGCCGATGATGTTCTGCGCCGGCTTGTTCATCTCCGCCGGGACATAACCGCGGCCCTTGCCAATGTTGAGCTCCATATATAGCTTAGCGCCTTCACCTAAGGTCGCGATATAAAGGTCGGGATTGAGGATCTCGACTTCAGAATCAGTTTTGATCGATTCGCCGGTGACAACGCAGGGACCTTCCGCCTCAATATAAACCGTCTTGGGCCCGTCGCAGTGCAACTTGGCCGTCAGGCCTTTGATGTTGAGGATAATCTCGGTCACATCTTCCTTGACACCTGGCAGGGTCGAAAACTCGTGGACGACACCGTCGATTTTTACCGAGGTGACAGCGACGCCGGGCAAAATCGACAGCAATACGCGCCGCATGCTGTTGCCAAGCGTTGTGCCGTAGCCCCGCTCCAGCGGCTCCATGACGAATTTGCCGTATTTCCCGTCGGGTGTTAATTCCAGCGTTTCAATTCTGGGCTTTTCAATTTCTATCATTTAAAAGCTCCATTTCTCCGCACCATACTTTTCTGCTCCGACCGTCTGTACGGAAAACGGCCGGCCAAAGCAAAGCAAACAGATTACTTCGAATAGAATTCGACGATCAGCTGTTCATCGACCGGCGCCTCAATCTGATCGCGCTCCGGCAGAGAAACGACCTTTGCTTCTAGGGCATCGCGGTTGAGATCAATCCACTGCGGGACGGGACGAGCGCCATTGGCCTCTAAGACTGCCTTGATCTTCTCGCTCGAACGGCTCTTCTCGCAGATCGAGATGACGTCGCCCGGGCGGACCAGGTAAGACGCGATATCGACGCGGCGGCCGTTGACCTCAAAGTGGCCGTGGCCAACCAACTGGCGGGCTTCAGCTCTGGAAGAAGCGAAACCGACGCGGTAAACGACATTATCGAGGCGGCTCTCGAGGATTTTCAAGAGGTTGTCGCCTGTAACACCTTGCTTGCGCTCGGCCATCTCAAAATAATGATAGAACTGGCTCTCCTGCACGCCATAGAACCGCCGCGCGGTCTGTTTGGCGCGAAGTTGCAGACCATATTCAGATGCTTTTTTGCGCCCCTGGCCATGCTGACCCGGCGCATAGTTGCGATGGGCAACAGAACATTTTTCAGAATAACAGCGTTCGCCTTTTAAGAACAACTTTTGCCCTTCGCGGCGGCACAGTCTGCAGACTGCTCCTGTATATCTTGCCATCTAGTACACCTCCATAAATTCGGTTAGACGCGTCTTCTTTTGGGAGGACGGCAACCATTGTGCGGAATCGGGGTCACGTCTTTGATCATGCTGACCTCGAGACCGGCCGACTGCAAAGCGCGAATGGCCGCCTCGCGGCCGGCGCCAGGGCCCTTGACATAAACTTCAACCGATTTCAGCCCATGCTCCATCGCCGCTTTGGCCGCGGTTTCGGCGGCGCTCTGTGCGGCAAAGGGGGTGGATTTCCGCGAGCCACGGAAGCCGAGCTCACCAGCCGATGCCCAGGAAAGCGCGTTGCCCTGCGTGTCGGTAATGGTGACGATGGTGTTATTGAAGGTCGATTGGATATGAACAGCACCCCGTTCGATGTTCTTTTTCTCACGGCGTCTGCGGGTCGCAGTTGTTTTTGCTTTAGCTGTAGCCATAGATACTTCCTCCCGCCTACTTCTTCTTGTTGGCTATCGTCTTCTTCGGTCCCTTGCGCGTCCGGGCGTTGGTCTTGGAGCGCTGGCCCCTGACCGGCAGGCCCTTGCGGTGACGCAGGCCGCGATAGCTTCCGATTTCGATGAGTCGTTTGATATCAAATGCGACGGTACGGCGGCGGTCACCCTCGACCTGAAGGTTCTTGTCGATATACTCACGCAATTTTGAAATATCGTCTTCTGTCAAGTCCTTGACGCGGGTATCCGGATTGATACCGGTCGCGGCCAGGACTTGTTTCGATGTTGTAAGACCGATGCCGAAAATATAAGTCAGGCCAATTTCGACCCGTTTTTCGTTCGGCAGATCCACACCAGCGATACGTGCCATATAGATTGAACCTCCACATTCATTCGTGCCGGGTTAGCCCTGGCGTTGCTTGTGCTTGGGGTTTTCACAGATGACCATGACTTTCCCCTTGCGCTTGATAATTTTGCATTTTTCGCAAATCTTTTTCACAGAAGGTCTGACTTTCATTTGGATATACCTCCTTACACTTCGGTGATCTGATTATTTGGCGCGCCAGGTAATGCGGCCTTTGGTCAGATCGTAGGGTGACATTTCCACCGTCACTTTATCGCCGGGCAGAATGCGGATGAAATTCATGCGCAATTTGCCTGAGATATGCGCTAAGATGGTGTGACCACCCTGTATTTCTACTCTGAACATTGCATTGGGCATTGCTTCAACGACGGTGCCCTCTAGTTCAATCATATCCTCTTTTGACATCTACTCGCCCTCCTTTTCGCCCGCCGCGCCGCTAAATTCTCGCAACGCACGCCGAAGCGCTTTATTGGTTGCCAACTGTGCTTCACACAAAACATGGTTCGTCAGCGTTAGGTGTTTTCTATTTTTGCGTTTCGGGCGTTCGAGCGGGCGTTCCTTGCCATCACAGACAAGTAACGCATCCGTCTCACACCCAACCACCGCTAAGAACTTTCCTTTGTCACGTCCTGCTTTTGAACATACAATTTGCCCTTTCGCCATACCAGCCTCCGCTACGCCACAGTCATAATCTGCGGGCCGTCGGCCGTTATGGCGACAGTGTGCTCAAAATGCGCGGACAGCGAACCATCTGCGGTTAAAACAGTCCAACCGTCGGGCAGTACCTTGACCTTTTCTCCACCGGCGTTCACCATCGGTTCAATGGCCAAGGTCATACCGGGCATGAGGCGAATGCCTCTGCCAGGGGTGCCAAAATTGGGAACTTCAGGGGCTTCATGCAGACTCGTGCCTACGCCGTGGCCGACGTATTGGCGCACCACCGAGTAACCATGAGCCTCGACATACGCCTGCACCGCATGGGAAATATCGCCGATTCTGCCGCCTGCACGCGCCATCCGAATGCCTTCGTAAAGGCTTTCTTTCGTCGTGTCCATCAGCCGCTTCGCTTCTTCGGAGACGTCTCCGACCGCGAAAGTGGCGGCATTATCGCCATGATATCCCTCAAATTGGGCGCCAAGGTCGATGCTGACAATGTCGCCCTCCTTGAGTTTGCGATGTTTCGAGGGTATGCCGTGAATAACCTCGTTGTTTATCGATATGCAGGCGGTCGCCGGGAAGCCTTGATATCCCTTGAAGTTCGGGGTGGCCCCTTCGCTCAAGATATAGGCCTCGGCGAGCCGGTCGAGCTCAGCCGTTGTCACACCAGGCTCGACCGCCCTGCCTATCACCTGTAAAGCGCCGGCTGAAATGCGGCATGCTTCTCGCATGACAGCAAGTTCCCGGCTTGTTTTTAAGACGATCATCGGCTTTCCGACTCCAGCGCGGCAAGGGTCAGCCTTGTCGTGTCGGCAACAGCCTCCTGGCCTTGTACGACACGGAGCTTCCCCTGAGCTTCATAAAACGCTTTTAAAGGCTCTGTCTGTGTATGATACACACTCAGGCGCTCTTTTACGGTCTCGGGCGCGTCGTCCTTGCGAATGGCGAGCGCGCCGCCGCAGACATCGCAGACGTCAGCCGTCGCCGGGCGTTTATACTCGGTGTGATAACTGGCACCGCATCCGCCGCAGACGCGCCGGCCCGACATGCGTTTTACGATCTCAGCATCCGCGACTTCAATAGAGAGGACAAGGTCGATTCCGACGCCCATATTGTCAAGCGCTTCGGCCTGCGGGATGGTGCGCGGAAAACCGTCGAGGATAAAGCCGTTTTTGCAGTCGTCCGCCGATAACCGTTCCTTGACAATGCCGATGACAACCGCATCGGGGACAAGGTCGCCGGCGTCGACATACTTCTTGGCCTGTTTGCCCATTTCGGTGCCGTTTTTCATGGCCTCACGGATCATGTTCCCGGTCGAAATGGTGGGGATGCCATAGGTTTTGCTAATGATTTCAGCCTGAGTGCCTTTGCCGGCGCCCGGCGCACCTAAGAGTATCAGGTTCATAACGTATCCCTCTTCCCTACACTAATCAAGGAAGCCCTTGTAGTGCCGCATCATCATCTGGGATTCGAGATTCTGCACCGTATCCTGCGCCACACCGACGACGATGAGCACCGAAGTGCCGCCCAAGGTGATCTGGATGCCGCCGATGGAACCGATCAGGATCGGCAAAATCGCGATGATCCCTAGGAAAATGGCGCCCATGAGCGTAATCCTGGAAAGAATCTTGTGGATAAAGTCAGAGGTCGTTTTCCCTGGCCGGATGCCGGGGATCGAGCCGCCATTTTTCCGAAGATTATTCGCCATCTCGACAGGATTGAACTGGATCGTCGTATAGAAATAGGCGAACGCGATAATGAGCGCAAAATACAAGATCGCGTAAAAGACGCCCTGCACACTGAACAATGCCAAGAACTTATAGAGCCTGCTCGGCGGATTCGTCACCTTCATAAAGGAAAGAATCATGGTCGGCACCATCAAAATCGAGCTGGCAAAGATGACCGGCAAAACACCCGACATATTGACCTTGATCGGGATGTGAGAGTTCTGCCCGCCATACATTTTCCGGCCAACCACACGCTTGGCGTACTGCACCGGGACGCGGCGTTCGGCGTTGGTCATCCAGACGATAAAGGCGATGATCAGCAAGAAGCCAATCACAATGCCGACCACAGCGACCTGCATGCCAAGGTTCCAGTAAGCGATCAAAGCGTTGAGCGCCTGGGGGGCGCGGGAGATGATACCGGCGAACAGCAAAATGGAAATGCCG
>CASFAP010000117.1 GCA_949292695.1 uncultured Eubacteriales bacterium
GTTCGGTGTTCATTTTGTTCTCAAAAAGTAAGTAAAAAGGAGTACAACATCATGAAAGTCGTTACATTTGGTGAAATTATGCTTCGCCTTGCGCCAGAAGGATATCTTCGCTTTTTGCAAGCTGATAAATTTGAAGCGACCTACGGCGGCGCTGAGGCCAATGTCGCGGTATCGCTGGCGAACTACGGTGTGGATGTCGCATTTGTGACCAAATTGCCGGAGCACGCCATCGGACAGTGTGCTGTCAATTCTTTGCGCCGTTTTGGGGTCGACACCTCAAAAATTGTCCGCGGCGGGGATCGCGTCGGTATTTACTTTGCAGAAAAGGGCGCTTCGCAACGCCCCTCTAAAGTGGTTTATGACCGCGCAGGCTCTGCCATTGCGACCGCGAAACGCGGCGATTTCAACTGGAGTGAAATTTTCCGTGGCGTCGATTGGTTCCACTTTACCGGCATCACCCCGGCGCTCAGCGACGAGACTGCCGCGCTTTGCCTGGAAGCCTGCAAGGCCTGCAAAGAGGCAGGTATTACCGTTTCCTGCGACTTGAACTACCGCAAAAATCTCTGGAGTAAAGAGAAAGCCGGCCAGGTGATGCGCGAGATCATCCGTTATGTCGACGTCTGCATTGCCAATGAAGAGGATGCGGCCGATGTGTTTGGCATTTCGGCCAGCAATACCGATATCACAGGCGGCAAGCTCAACCGCGAAGGCTACAAGGAAGTCGCCGCGAAAATCGCAGAGCAGTTCGGTTGCAAGAAGGTCGCGATTACACTTCGCACCTCAATTTCGGCCAGCGATAACAACTGGTCGGCTATGCTGTATGACGGCAAGGATTACTTCTTTGCCAAGAGCTACGCCGTCCATATTGTCGACCGCGTCGGCGGCGGCGATAGTTTCGGCGGCGGCCTCATTTATGCGCTGTTAAACGGATTCACTTCGCAAGAAGCCATTGAATTTGCGACGGCGGCCTCCTGCTTAAAGCATTCGATCGAAGGCGACTATAACATGGTCAGCGTCGCCGAGGTCAAAGCCCTTGCCGGTGGCGACGGTTCCGGCCGCGTTCAGCGCTAACAAGAAACAGAAAAGGCTCGGTCTCACCGGGCTTTTTTTAGTAGGTGATGTGTTATGTTCGAATCCGAGTGGAAAGCCCGACAGCTACCTGCACCGCTACTGCAAACACTGAGCGGCAACTGGGAAGAGAAACGCGCGGCTGTCAAGAAGATCATCTGCGATGCCGCTTACGGCGCCCTCCCGCCCCTCCCTCTGGGCACGGCCAGAGAAGTGTTGCTTTGCGATCCGATCTATTGCGCCGGTAAAGCCACCCTGCAAAAAATCCGCTTGACCTTGTCGTTCCCCGGCGGTGATTTTTCTTTTCCCTATACGTTGGTCTCTCCCAATGCCGGCGGCCGGCATCTGACTGTGTTGCACATTAACTTCCGCGATGCCGTGCCCGACCGCTACATGCCAACCGAAGAGCTAATCGACCACGGTTTGGCCGTCGCGTCCTTTTGTTACCGCGATATAACAGCTGACAATGCAGATTTTATAGACGGCTTAGCCGGTGTGCTCTTCCCCGGTGGCCAGCGGCCGGCAAACGGTGCCGGGAAGCTGATGATTTGGGCTTATGGTGCCATGCGGGTGCTGGACGATTTATGGGATTGCCCGCAGATCGATACGCGCAACATCGCCGTAGCTGGGCAGTCTCGCCTTGGTAAGACGGCGCTTCTGGCCGCGGCGCTTGATGAGCGATTTTCGGTCGCCTATTCCAACTGCTCGGGTTGTATGGGGGCCGCCTTGACACGCGGTAAGGGCGGCGAATCGCTCAGGGCCATCGTAAAGCAATTTCCCTACTGGTTCTGCGAAGCCATTGAGCAGTATGACGAAGACACCCTTCCCTTTGACCAGCATGACTTGCTCTCTCTGATTGCGCCTCGGAAACTTTATATTGCCAGCGCTGTCGAGGACCATTGGGCGGATCCGATTTCTGAATATCTGTCGTGCGCCGCTACATCTCCGATCTACGAATCGCTGGGAGTGCCAGGATTTCTCAGTGAGGAGCGATATCCAACCGTCGGTGATTCGTTCTCGGCCGGGAAGATCGGTTATCATCTTCGGCCCGGCACGCACTATCTGAGCCGCACCGATTGGTTGCAGTTTATTCCCTTTTTTATACGTCATGCTGAAGGGCTGTAGTAAGTCTATCTTATCCCGGAAAGTGTAACATAAAAACCCCCGGGAGAAAAAGCTCTCGGGAGTTTCATTGACATATAGGTGCTAAGCAATATACTTGGTATCCTTTTCCCTGGAGCAGATCCAACCAGATGGAATTCGAATCCAAATGCGGTCGCCTTTTTCGACCAGCTCAATGCAACGGACCTCGGTGCCGGGCTTTAAGACGGCGGCTTCCTGTGTGTAGGCGTGCTTTTGGCCGTCAGATGTTAGTTCCGTGCGTTTTTTGACCGGATATTCGGTGCCGGGGCCGGTGCGGACGTTTAAATCGACCTTGGTTTCGTAGACCTTCCCGACCGTAAATTCGGGTTTCGGTTCAGGCGTGGGGCCAGATGCGACCGGACCGCGATAGCCGTCGTCGTAGACGCCAGGCTTGTTCGGGATGCCGCTGATTTTGCTGACATCCTGATACTTGCCGTTGACCCGCACACAGTAGTGGCAATGCGGGCCTGTCGACTTGCCCGTGCTTCCTTGAATGCCGATGACCTGCGTCATCTTCACATGGTCGCCGACGCCGACTTTGATCTCCGAAAGATGCCCGAAATAGTAGCCTTCGTCGGTTCCGTCTTTCATGATCTTGACGTATTTTCCAAATCCCTGCTTGGGGTCTTTTTCGTTTTCCCAGCCGGCAAAGACGACCTTGCCATTCACCGTGCTGTGGATTTCTTTGCTGTCAATCCCAACCAGATCAAGGCCGTCGTGTTTCGCCCCCTGATAGGTCTGAGAGACTGAGAATTTCCCCATATAAGGTGCGTTCATCGTTTCACCCCCTTTCCCTTCCATACTATGTTGGACAGGACCTATCCGCCCTTTGCATAAAACAAAGTGCGGCACACAAACTAGAAAAAAGGGGGAATCTTGATGTGCCACAAAGCGAAGCAAGATAAAACAGCCACTGATAACCAATGGGTTTCGACGCATTTAAAATCAGAACCAGACCGCCGGCCTCGCAAAGACGGCCCCGGCGGGGAGGACGGCGACCAGAAAAAGATAAACGAGAAAGCATGACCGCCAAAAGAGTATCATGAGCCATGTGAGAGCCGGTGCCATAAAGCGCCGGCTTTCATTACACGCATATGGTCTCAAGCGAATGGCCGGTATTGAAGGCTATACTCGATAGCGGAATCTGGCGCAATCGTGCTTTGTGTTTTTCCTTTGCCATAGGCTTGAAAGGATCGTAGCAGACGTGATATAATTTTTATAAATCTTCAAAGGAACGGAGCAGATAACATGAAAGCCTTAATCACAGGCGCCTCGTCTGGGATAGGAAGGGCGATCGCCATAGCGCTCAGCAAAAAGGGATACGAACTAGTCTTGGTAGCGAGAGACCGCGAAAAATTAAAAAAGGTACAATCGGAAATCCAATCGAGCACTGAAATAGTAAGTATGGATCTCTCAGAAGTAGAGAACTGCGCTATCTTGCACGATCGATACAAAGACATCGACCTGCTTGTCAACAATGCAGGATTTGGCGATTGCGGATATTTTGATCTAACCAGTTTAGAAAAAGAAATCCGAATGATAAATACCAACATCGTTGGATATCATGTTTTAACCAAACTGTATTTAAAAGATATGAGGGATAAAGATAAGGGGACGATTTTAAACGTTGCTTCTTTGGGAGGCTTTCTGCCTGGCCCATTGATGGCGACCTATTACGCTACAAAAGCTTATGTGGTAAGGCTTTCAGAAGCCATCCGGGAAGAATTAAAAAGTGAACAATCAAATGTTCAAATCAGCATTTTATGTCCAGGCCCTGTGGACACAAATTTTAACAAGGTGGCAAACGTTCAATTCGCCTTAAAAGGATTGAGCAGTGAATATGTTGCAAACTATGCGATCAAAAGATTGTTCAAAGGCAAATTTTATATCGTGCCGGGGTTCAAGATTCGGCTTGCGAGGTCTTGCGCCAAACTGGCGCCAACAAGTTTAACTGCGAAAATCACTTATAAGATGCAAAAAAAGAAGATCCGTTAGGCAATAAAACAAAAAACCTGCCGACTTAAAGTCAGCAGGGCAAAAGCAGAACTGGATGGAGAACGGCACTATCGTTTATTGTGCAAGAAGCAGGCAAACCATCCAAAAGTGATGGCCCCGCCGGATTTTTATTTGTGGTCGTTCTTGCGGCGTTTATTCACTCGGTTAATCTGTAATGCACACATGAGAAAAACGCCGAAAAGAAACCCCAAAACAAACGATAAAATAATCCAAAGCAATTCCCTACGCCTCCATCCCGAAACTAGTATTTCGGGATGAACACCAAACTATTCGAATCATCTATCCAAAAGCGTACCATCAATCGCAATCGTGACAACCTGCCAGGGAATGCACTTCCCACTGTCCTGCAATGCGCGCTTGACCGCCTGTGTGAGTCCGCCGCAACACGGCACCTCCATCCGCACAACCGTGAGGCTCTGGATCTCATTGTTTCGCAAGATTTGCGTCAGTTTTTCGGCGTAATCAACGTCATCCAGCTTCGGGCAACCGACAAGGGTAATGCGGTTTTTCATAAAACGATTGTGAAAATCCGCGTAGGCAAAGGCAGTGCAATCGGCGGCAATCAGCAGGTCGGCGCCGTGAAAATAAGGCGCGCTGATGGGAACCAGGCGAATCTGCACCGGCCACTGCCGAAGCTGGCTCTCGGCTTTGGGGTCCATTTTAGGATCAGCGGGCGCCACAACAGTCTGCTTTCGTTCAATTGATTTTGAGGTGGTGCTCGGGCAACCGCAAGGAAGATTCTGTGCCTGCACGGCCGCGGCGTCATATGCTTTCGCTTCGCGCTCTACAAACTGAATCGCACCTACCGGACAGGCGGGCAGGCAATCGCCTAGCCCATCGCAGTAATCCTCCCGCAACAGCTTCGCTTTTCCTTCGACCATTCCAATGGCTCCCTCGTGACATGCATGAACGCAAAGTCCGCACCCGTTGCATTTTTCTTCATCGATCTGAATGATTTTACGTTTCATTTTATAATCTCCTCTCAGCTTAGCTTAGTTTTATTTCCTTTGTATCGTAAGGCTGGTCTTAAACACAGACACGACCTGAAAGCAAACTCTCTGACGAACCCACTGGTCTGTGACAAGGATTCACCGGGATCTTGCGCAACCTAAGATACAGCAATGAGAGATTAAAATCTGTTGTTTTTCCAACAAAGGTGATTTTTATGTTTCCATCCAATGCTTTTTTCATGAAAACGCAACTATTTGCAGGCATATCAGAAGCAGAGATTGAAATACTTTCATCCTGCATTGCGCCAACCATCCGCTCTTTTCAAAGACAACAGGTTGTGTTTCTGGAAGGCGAGACCGCAAAATGGATTTGCATCGTTTTGCAGGGGTGCATTCAGATCAGCAAAGAGGATTACTTCGGGAACCGCCACATTGTAGCCAATATCACGGATGGTCAATTATTTGCCGAGAGCTATGCCCTCGCAGGCCTTCCTTTGCAGGTCAGCGCAATATCTATGTCAGAAAGTAACGTTCTGTTTCTTGACTGTGAAAAACTGCGCCTCCCCTGCTCACATTGTTGCGACGCACATAAACGTCTGATTCAAAACCTGTTGCAGATCCTTTCCAAAAAGAATCTACAACTCAGCTATAAGTTGGACCTGGTGTCTCGCCGTTCGACGCGGGAGAAACTGCTCACCTTTCTTTCGAATGAGGCAATAAAGGCCGGGAGCAACTCGTTTTCGATTCCCTTTAACCGCCAGGAGCTGGCCGACTATCTTTGCGTTGAACGAAGCGCGATGTCGGCCGAACTCTCAAAACTTCAGCGCGAAGGCCTGTTGCAGTCCCATCGCAACCAATTTATACTTTTCAAAATCGACTCAAAAGAGGAATTGGTATAAAACGAAAAGTTAGAAATTTTATGACAAAAGCCTGCAACTGAATGTTGCAGGCTTTTGTTTAATTGACCTTGGGCAATTTCACAAGATTCGCGTTGATTTCCTCGTCGGTCGGAGAGTAGTCGGTCATTTTTCCATCGTGGAACTTTTCATAGGCAACCATGTCAAAATAACCCGTACCGGTCAACCCAAAGAGAATTGTCTTTTCTTCACCTGATTCCTTGCAGGCCAGAGCTTCATCGATGGCGACCTTGATCGCATGCGCACTTTCGGGTGCAGGTAGGATACCCTCGACTCTGGCAAAGTACTCCGCCGCTTGGAAAACATCTGTTTGCTTGACCGAGGTGGCCTCCATCAATCCGTCATGATAAAGTTGCGAAAGCGTCGAGCTCATACCGTGATAGCGCAGGCCGCCGGCATGATTGGGCGCCGGGATAAAGCCGCTCCCCAACGTATACATCTTTGCCAATGGGCAGACCATGCCGGTGTCGCAGAAGTCGTAGGCAAATTTGCCGCGGGTAAAGCTCGGGCAGGAGGCCGGCTCAACCGCGATGAATCGGTAGTCCGCTTCGCCGCGAAGCTTTTCACCCATAAACGGCGAGATCAAACCGCCAAGGTTCGATCCGCCGCCGGCGCAACCGATGATGATATCAGGCTTGACGCCGTATTTATCGAGCGCGATCTTGGATTCCAATCCGATGACCGATTGATGAAGCAAAACCTGGTTGAGGACACTTCCCAGCACATAGCGGTACCCTTCGGTCGAGGTGGCGACTTCGACCGCCTCAGAAATGGCGCAACCAAGGCTTCCGGTCGTCCCGGGATGCTCTGCTAAAATCTTGCGGCCGACTGCCGTTTCCATCGAGGGAGAAGGCGTAACCGACGCGCCATAGGTCCGCATGACCTCCCGGCGGAATGGCTTCTGCTCATAAGAAACCTTCACCATATACACCTTGCAATCGAGCCCCAAATAGGCGCAGGCCATGGAAAGCGCTGTTCCCCATTGGCCAGCCCCTGTCTCGGTCGTAACGCCTTTGAGACCCTGCTTTTTCGCGTAATAGGCCTGTGCGATGGCCGAGTTCAGCTTATGACTGCCGCTCGTATTGTTGCCCTCGAACTTATAATAGATTTTGGCCGGCGTCTGCAATTTTTCTTCTAGGCAGTAGGCGCGCACAAGCGGAGACGGCCGATACATTTTGTAAAAGTCGCGGATTTCTTGCGGGATTTCGAAATAGGGTGTTGTGTCGTCGAGCTCTTGACGCACGAGTTCCTCGCAGAAAACACCCGAAAGCTCTTCTGCCTTCATTGGTTCCAGCGTCCCGGGATTGAGGAGCGGCGCCGGTTTTTGTTTCATATCGGCGCGCAGATTGTACCACGCCTTGGGAAGTTCGGTCTCATCGAGATAGGTTTTGTAGGGAATGTTTTTGTCTGACATTTGCGTTTTCTCCTTTCTTCGGCGGGACAAAACAAAAAAGTCCTGCCCCTTACTGCTGGGACAGGACGAAAATCGCCTGCGGTGCCACCCGGCTTGATGCAAAAGCATCCACTTTGCGCATACTAACATATGCAGACGTTTGTTTACGGAGCGCCAAACTCCGTCGCACATACTAAGAAAGTTCCCCTTCTGTTCTGATTGCCCTCAGAAGCCCATTCGGCCCTATGTTTTTCACTGCAATCCCACCATCTGCAGTTCTCTGTGGAAAAATGAATAAGGCTTACTCACTCTTCTTCAATGGTTTGGAGTTATTATAAATCAAATTTTTTCTTTTGTCAATTCTTTTTTTGAATTTTTTTGTTGTCGGCACATTGATAAAAAGTATCGCGCATTATACGCTATATATTGTGCATAGTAAAAAATTTGATTCGATATATTGACACCTTGTCGAATCTTGGCTATAATATAGTTGTCATATGACTGACGGAAAAAGTGAATGAACCACGGGGAGTATGACTTGAGTAGCCGACCGTCTGGGCACAATGCGTCCGGCCGGTCTTTTTTTAACCCTGAAAGGAGGAGGTCCTTATGTCTGAAGGTTATCTTTTTTCGATTGAAACCATGGGGCTGGTCGACGGCCCCGGCATTCGAACCATTCTCTTTTTTCAGGGGTGCCAGTTGCGGTGCAAATTTTGCCACAACCCTGACAGCTGGGCAAAGCGCGGCGGGCAGGTTTATACCCCGCAAGGGTTGCTCGAAAAAATCCTGCGCTTTCGCCCCTATTTTGAACGGAGCGGCGGCGGGGTCACCTTTTCGGGCGGCGAGCCGCTCTTGCAAAAGGAGTTCCTTCTGGAACTGCTAAAGCTTTGCAAGGCTGAGGGGATCCACACCTGCCTCGATACCGCCGGCGTCGGCCGCGGCGGATATAAAGAAATCCTTTCCCTGACCGACCTGGTTTTATACGATGTAAAGGCGACCGAGCCGGAGCCTTACCGCGAACTATGCGGCTATGATATCGCCGAGACCGAAATCTTTTTGCAGGCGCTTAAGATAAGCGGCGTCCAGACGGTCGTGCGGCAGGTCATCATCCCCGGCGTCAATGATAACGCGCAGTCGATGGAAAATCTGCGGCGTTATATCCGCGAAAAAATCCCCACGGCGCGCAAGGTCGAACTGCTCCCCTACCACCTGCTCGGCGCGCACAAATACGCCCGGCTCGGCCTTGAAGAACCTTTAAAAGGGACGCCGGCCATGGACAAAGCGCGGGTGGAGGAACTGTGGAACTGCTATTTTAAACAAGAGAAATGGAGTGAATAAAGATGCCAGAGCGCAAAGCATTCAAGGGTGGAAACTGGGAACGGGAAATCGACGTTCGCAATTTCATCCAAAAAAATTATACACTATATGAGGGAGACGCCTCTTTTTTGGCCGGACCCACCGAACAAACCAAACGCGTCTGGGCGCGCACAGCCGAACTGCTCTCGGAAGAAATGAAAAAAGGCGGCGTTTTGGACGTTGAGACCGAGCGAATCTCGGGCATCTGCAATTTCGAGCCGGGCTATATCGACCGCGAGAACGAACTCATCGTCGGCCTGCAGACCGACGCGCCGCTCAAGCGCATGGTCAACCTTTACGGCGGCATGCGGATGGCAGAACAAAGCCTGAAAGCCTACGGATACACCTTGAACCCCACCATCAAGGCGCATTTTGCTGAATATCGCAAAACGCATAACCAAGGGGTTTTTGACGCCTATCCCGCCTCAGTGCGCGCCGCGCGGCACGCCGGGCTCTTAACCGGCCTGCCCGACGCCTATGGCCGCGGCCGCATCATCGGGGACTACCGGCGCGTCGCCCTTTATGGGACACAGCGCCTAGCCGAAGAAAAACAAAAGGATCTTTTGCGCCTCGACAGCGAGATGACCGACGAGACTATCCGCCTGCGCGAAGAGGTCTCGATGCAGATCCGAGCCCTTTCGGACATGGAAAAAATGGCCGATAGCTACGGCATCGACATCCGCCAGCCCGCCGTTTCGGCCAAAGACGCGGTCCAAGCGCTTTACATGGGCTACCTCGCGGGCATCAAAGAAAACAACGGCGCCGCCACTTCGCTCGGCCGCACTTCGACATTTCTTGACATCTATATCCAGCGCGATTTGGAGGCCGGTTTGCTCACCGAATCGGAAGCGCAGGCCCTCATCGACCAGTTTAACATCAAGCTGAGGCTCGTGCGCCATTTGCGGACCCCGGAATACAACGAGCTCTTTGGCGGCGATCCCACCTGGGTGACCGAATCGGTCGGCGGGATGGGAATCGACGGCCGGCCGCTCGTGACCAAGAACTCCTTCCGGTATCTGCACACCCTCATCAACCTCGGCACCTCGCCCGAACCCAACCTCACGGTTTTGTGGGACGAGCATCTGCCGGAGAATTTTAAGGCCTATTGCGCAGAAATCTCAATCAAAACAGATGCGATTCAATACGAAAACGATGAAGTCATGCGCCCAATCTATGGCGACGATTACGCCATTTCCTGTTGCGTCTCGGCCATGCGGGTCGGCAAACAGATGCAGTTCTTCGGGGCGCGGTGCAATCTTGCGAAAAGCCTGCTTTACGCGATCAACGGCGGCGTCGACGAGCGCACCGGCGAGCTCGTCGTCCCCGGAATCGAACCGCTCAAAGAGGAAACGCTCGATTACGGCGCGGTTTGGAGAAATTACAAGCGGGTCCTTCATTATGTCGCCGATATTTATGTGAAGGCCAACAACATCATCCACTTCATGCACGACAAATACGCCTACGAAGCCAG
>CASFAP010000118.1 GCA_949292695.1 uncultured Eubacteriales bacterium
CATCGATATCAAACTCATTTCGCTTCTGCAACAAAATGCGAGGATGCCGCTCAAGCAACTGGCCGAGCAAGTATTTCTTTCATCCCCGGCTACTGCGGCGCGCATCGAACGACTGGAAAAAAGCGGCATTTTGACCGGATACCATGCGAGCGTCGATCTCAAAAAACTCGGTTATCCGATCACCGCCTTTATTAACTTGGAGCTTTCTCCCGATCAAAAAGCCACCTTTTACCCCTTTGCCCGCTCGCATCCGAATGTCCTCGAATGCACCTGTGTAACCGGCCATTTTTCTATGCTTTTAAAGGTCGCCTTTGAAAGTACGGAGGCGCTCGACGGCTTTATCGGTCAGCTTCAAACCTTTGGAAGTACAGAAACCCAAATTGCTTTTTCCGTACCCCAACCGCCGCGTGGCGTCGACCTAGAACAACTGCACCCGCAAGAATCATGACTATCGGCAAATCAGTAGTTTGCTCTGCGGCTGTAAGCCGCTGTGACTGGCTAGGCCGAAAGTCCACCGCATCATCTGTCAACTGCAAGTGAGCGCTTTTTCAGATCAGGCCTCTTTTGAATCATCTGCATGCAGGTGGTTTTCGTTATAATCATATAAACCGGCGCTGGAATACTCCAGCGTCGGTTTTTGCTGTTAAGGAACCTCTGGCCTCACCGAAAGGCGTCTCGCAACGAACAACCCTCTTTCGGTCGCGATGAGCAAACTCGCGTTTGCAGGCTGGGAGCGCAAAGATGCAGTTGCAAAAACTCGCTCGCCCATAATACTTACTCAGCATTGACCCTGATAAAGTCTACTCCCCGCCGATATCCGCGATTCCAACTCAGAAGAACTCAACTTCCTCGCAATGGTAACGTTTGCTGTCGCCCGGCCAATTCACCTTTCCGCATTCAAATGAAACCTCTAATAGCCGCTCTTCGATATCGTCGGCCAATCGGCAACCGCCCGCGGGGCCGTAGCACTCAAACCGCAGTGCAAAAACAGTCTCATCACCTACGAACGGGACAGGTTTTGCCAGCGGCAACATGGTTCCGGATTTCACATAGACCGGAATGTTTTCGGTTGCGACGGTATGCCATCCGGCGGCCACCTTTTCTTTGGTCCAGAAGTCGTACCATTCACCCGCCGGCAAATAGACCTTGCGTTCTTTCTGCCCCGCCAATAAGGGCGCTACCAACATCGCGTCGCCAAAGAGATAGGCGTCATCGATTCCGCGCACTTCCCGGTCATACGTATAATCCGAAACAACAGCGCGCACCGGCGCGACGCCCTCAGTCGCATAACGGTAGAACGCCGTATACAAATACGGCAACAACTGCATACGCAATTGGAATAAGCGTTGAATTTCTGCTTTGGCATCCCAATCTACCCAAGGGGCCTGGCCGCAATACCAGGCGTTGATAATCGCCTGCGGTGAAAAGATCACACTTTGCACCCGGCGGATCAAATCTTCTTTGCTGGCCGCATCCCGCACTTCAGGCGCCCAAAGTAAACCCGAAAACCCTGCTGTGCAAAGTCCACGAATAAAATCGCTGTGCGCATAAAGGTCGCTGTACAATACAAAGGGATAAGAAGCCGCCAAGGCCCCGGCATTACGCACCTCTGATAGGGTCCCCTGCGCGCCCAACGCTTCCATAAGGGTCTGCATATATAAGGTCCCAAAAAGGCTGTGCATCTGATCGCCCTCAAGGCCCGATGGGAACAGCGTACTGTTCGGGAAGCTCCAGCTCCCGGTGTAATCGCTACCGTCGCACTCATCGAGCTTAAAGCCGCTCACGCCCTGCGCAATGAGTTGTTTGTGGTGCCCGCCAAAAATCTCGCGCGCTTCTCGCAAAGAAAAATCCGGTACTAAGCCGCCCCAGACCAGATAATCCCCACTGTAGGGCCTTAATGCGTCATGAATCGGAGATTCAGGATGGGTAAAAGCATGCTCCCATAGGTTGACATGGAAATGCTCCCTTTGCATTTCTCGCAAAAAGCCCTCCGGATCGGGGAAACGTTCCGGACTCCATACAAATGAGCAGGAGTAGCTACGGGTGTGCCAGCCCGGCTCTAAACCGATGGTATCGCAAGGGATGGCGTCTTCCCGAAGTCCCTTTGCAAACTGCAGGATATCCCCGGCCGACCAACCGGCGTTGCAACGGTACAAAATGCCAAGCCCCCAATAAGGAGGCAGGCAACCGCCGCCAGAAAAAAGGTTGTACTGCGCGACGATGTCTGTAATAGTTTGCCCCTCGAACACATAAAGATCAATACCCTTAGCGGCGGGTATATCGAGGATCAAATCTGAAACTCCCACCGCTTCGCGTATGCGGTAGAGTTCATTTACATCGGTCATCACACCCTGATCCGCCTGCTTTGCAACTGCCGCATCATTTCGCTGAACGCCGCAGGAAATCTCGGCATAGCGCGCGGTATCGATAAAGATGCCATACCCACCGGTCGAAACGAGAAACGGCACGGGCGCATGACTGTCGCCGCTATTGGCAACCGGGTCGGCATTCGGCCGCAAGGCCTTTTTCTGCCCGCGGCAGGCAAAACCCTTCAGTTGCAGGCCAAAGCCATAGATTTCTTCTTCCGGACCAATTGGGATCTGAACGCGGCACCCCCGCTTTAACAGCGTAAACCCGCATGCATTGGCCGGAAATTTGGCCGGTGCCCCCTCTGCCGGTTGCACTTTGCGCGGCGGTGCGAATTTTGTAGGGGTAAGCGTCTCAGGTTCTCCAAACCGGTAAAAATAGTAACCTTCTGTTTCCACGTGATATCCTCCATTCTTATTCTTTTTTCTATGACAGTTTTTCGCCGTTAAATACGTGAGCAGAGGTTTTTAAGGACCAAATTGCATGCAATCTGCCATTTTGATACGATGAAGCCGTCCTTTTAGATCGGCGCAGACGCTCCAGTTACTCTAAATGCCCAAAATATTTATGGATACCGCCCCAGTCGGGAGGCGCAATCGTATAGTGGATCGGATAATTCACCACGTAATAATCATAATCATGAATCAATTCATGAACAGAGAAAAGGCTACCGATATTATGATTTTCAATGGCTTTGCAAAAATCGGTTTTCATTCTCTCGACGGCATGTTTCATTGCATCATCGGCCACAATGGAAAGCAATATATCAAAATAATCCAGCATGATGTGATAAGAATTATCTATCCCTTCAACACCGGTGAATGGATCGACGAAGGCCTCATCCCGTTCCAGGTCAAATATTTGCCAATAAACGCTGTCGGGTTCTTTCAGCAAGGACACCCTCCCTAAAAGAAAGTCTTCGATATGGGTATGCAACCATTTAAAGGTCTCGCAAAATTCTTCTTTTTCCATTTCGTTCAATCCGGAGAGCGCTTCACTATGCCATTTGAGGCAGATGCTTTCATCCGGCGGCTCTAAATCGGATTTATGCAAATAATATGTTTGTGTCGTAAACGCAAGGATCTCCCGATAAGTTCTTTCCGAAATAAGATAAACGCTGGATTTCCCGTTCGCTATGATTTCGACGGTTCCAGAATT
>CASFAP010000119.1 GCA_949292695.1 uncultured Eubacteriales bacterium
ACGGCGCCGTGCCGCTTGCGGTTCATCATTTCAATGCTGGCGCCGCCTGTCAGGCCCAGCGCTTCAAGCCGCCGTTCGGTCTGAATAGCCAGATGCATCCGCTCCACCCGATACCGCGCGCCGACCTTGCCCTCACTTAGCAACATATTGCCGCCTCTTTCTTTTTTCATAGCTCTATTATACACGAAATGGAGCATTTTGTACAGAATCCCATTCCAAAAATATTGTTTGATTATCTAAACTCAGATAGATCCGATTGCATTGCGCGTCTACCGAACGCGTGTTGCGCGGAATGATAGCGATAGCCGGCTTTTTGTAGCCTGCGCACAAAAACGCCGCCCCGTATGGAGCGGCGCTTTGAATCCTCTAGAGTGGTTTTTTCGTAGCATCTTCGAGCAAAATGACGCTATGAATGTCGAGCCTTTGGAGCCGTATGACCGTAGCGTCCGGAGTGGTAGTGTACGTAAATACCTCACCGAGCGGCATGCTGACCTTCTCGACAGGCCAATGGACCGTGACAGTGACGTCATACACCGGCGTAACCTCATCATAGACCAGATAGTCGAGCGAATGCCTCCCCTGCCGCAGGTTCACTAGATTCAGTAGCGTTCCGTTGGTTGTCTGTTGCAAGGTCAAATCAATCAGGCGGTGATCCACCTCCACTATCGGTGAAGCCAGCGAACGCAATAGTGTGCCCACAAACTCCTGCAACACAGGGCTACGATGACGAAAATACAACTGCCCCAGCCCAAAGGGAACAAAAGTGATGGTTCCTTTCCCCTGCGCGTCGGTGCGATAGGCCGGCAAAACCGCCTTGCGGACATCGGCATCGGAATAGACGGCGCCCTGACCTTGTTTCAAGTCCAGCACCTCAGCCGGCTCCTTATCGCGGACATTGCCGAGCGCCGCAAACAGCCCGTTTTCATCCTGCAAGAGCGCCCGCTCCAATGTGACGACGTCGCCATACGCCGCATGGCAGAGCGCGCCGAAGGTCCGGCAGAGCTCGACGCCGAGCACCACGAGGTGCCCGCCTGCCGAAGCATAGTCGAGCAAAGCGGCCTGCGTCTCGGCGGCCAATCCCTCCCATTCCGGGACGATCAGCACCGGATACGCGCTCCACTGCGCGGCCTGGTAATCATAGAGGATATTGGCGGTATACTGCGCGTCAAGGACCGCGTGCAGGGCGCCGATCAAGGGCTCCGTGGCGCCGGCGGCATTGAAAATATTGCTGTTGTGATAAAAGCCGTCGGCACTGAAGAGCAAGGCCACCTGTGCAGTGGGCTCTTTGCCATATAGCATTCGCCTGGCGCGCACAAACGCGCCTATCTGAGAAAACCGGTCGTTTTGATAGCGCCGGGCGCTCCCGTCGGCGTTTTGGGGCGTATAGACCTGGAACCCACCGCCCAAGGAGAGCACCATGGCGGCCTCCTGCATGAGTTGCACGGCCGGTTTATCGGTTAAATGCGTCCATTCAAAGCCCCAGGCCATCAGGTCCCACGGCTTTTGCCGCAAGGCGATGCATCTGCCCTCGTAGCGGGCGGCGTGGGCGCTGTCCTGGGGCGGGTAATCGCCCGAAATAAAATCCACGGCAATCCGCGGCTTTTCCGGCACATAGGACGTATACAGCCAATTGCTGATCACCTTGAAGCCGGGCGCGAAGTCATGCAACGCATCGACATATTCCTTAACATAGGCCAAAAATGCATCGTGCATCGCGCGATTATGCGCGCGTTCCGAAAGGTCCGCGCCCAGGTGCGCTACGGCCTGCTCGGAATAATCCCGTTCGACGGCCCAGCAGTCTCCATCGATCCAGACGCCATCGATCTCATATTCGGCAATCAGTTCTTTGAGCTGGGGAATCAAAAGCTTTTTGGCATAATCGCTGAAAAGCGAGATGCGGCCGGTGGTGTTGCCCTGCTCGTCGCGGTGGGCATCCTCGGGATGCGCGTCGACGTACGCATCGTCCCACACGCCCGAATAATGGACATAAAGCGG
This sequence comes from uncultured Eubacteriales bacterium, assembly GCA_949292695.1. Lineage (GTDB taxonomy): Bacteria > Bacillota > Clostridia > Oscillospirales > Acutalibacteraceae > CANQSG01. Next base: position 1,996 of record CASFAP010000119.1, read on the forward strand.
AATGCCATGCTTTTTTGTCACATCGCGCCAGACGCGCAGAGGGTCTCCCACAAGCCGGTCAGCCCGTTTGCCGACCTTAGTCGGATAACTGCTGTTGCCGGGGTGCCCCTTGCAGTCGCACTGCACAAAGTCCGGCTTCGCGTCTATAATATACCGCTCGATATCCGCCGGATCGATCTCAGCGCCGATTTCTACATCATTGGAGGCATGAAAATCAAAATGCAGTCCAAAAAAACGTTCCGGTTGTTTCACACATATCCTTCCCTTCCTCGGCTCCGTTTGGTTCCATCCTACCAATTTCAACAGCAAAAGGCAAGACAAAATAGCACCGGTTTCAGACAGTTTCCCGCTGGCGTTTGCGGTATTCGGTGGGTGTGCAATGCATCTGCGCCAAAAAAATACGGTTAAATGAACGCAAACAGCCAAATCCGCAGGCTTCGGCAATTTCGGTGACCGTCCAATCGCTCCCGACAAGCAGGTTCCGCGCCTTTTCCAGCCGCATATTGTTTACAAATTTTGAAAAAGAAAGGCCGGTATAATCGGCAAACAGCCGGCTGAGTACACTCCGGTTGAACCCCAGTGCCGTAGCTGTTTTCTCTAAAGACAGGGGCTCATCGATGTGCTGATACAGATATTCCATCGTCCTACGCACGGGACCGGACCCCGCATATTTCTCCTGCGGCTGGCCTCCGTAGTCGGCCTGAAAAGCTGACATCAGGGCAAAAAACAAGCTTTTAACGGCTAGAATATCCCGCGTCTGTCGATATTGTGCTAGCACATAATGCATCAAATCCACCAAAACCGGAGCAGGCCTGAACCGAAACGAAGCGTAATGTTTCGTCCGGTATTCCGCATAAAATTCCTCCGCGATGGACAGCGGGAACATCAGCACACTGGCCTTTACTGCGCCACCTGGTGCAAAGCTGTGCAGGCGATAGGGAAAAATCAGTGTTGCTTCTCCGGCGTGCAGAAGTTCAGCGATTCCCTCCTGCACGACTGTAATACAACCGGTCTCCACCAAGACAACCTCCAGCTCTGCGTTGATGTGTAGCCGACAGGCCAAATTGTCCTGGTGAACTACAAAAGAATCACAATGCATGCGTCTATCCCCTTTTATAGCTGTCATGGAACTACAATGGCGTATTCCCAGCCTAAACCGTTTTTTGTCTACAATTATATGCATCCTGTCTTGCATTGTCAATTTGCATCCATTATCGTAAGAGATGCTATATTGCAAAGGAGGCAAAAGATGTACGCTTATCTGCTTCTGCTCAGCTCGATGTGTATCACAACGCTGGACCAGGTGCTGGCCAAAAAGCTCCAGCTCACTTTCCCAACCGGCATACGGAGCTTTATCCAATACAATTTTCTCAACGCCGCGCTGGCCGCTATCAATCTGCTCGTGCTGAATCGGTTCCGGCTTCAGTGCAATCTTGCAACGCTTGCCTACAGCCTTCTCTTTGCGGTCGTTGTGTGTGCAAACCTCACTCTATCTTTGCTGGCTTTGAAGTGCGTTTCAATCCCGCTTTCTACCATTCTCACAACAGCGGGCAATGTCATACTCTCGACCTACTTCAGCGCGCTGGTACTCAAAGAAGTCCTACCCGTCAGCCAGCTGTTCGCAGTAGGCCTGCTTCTGTTGGCCATAATTCTTCCTTTTTCCGGTGCCCTGCAGAAAATGCGCAAGGGTACTCTGCCTATCTGCATTCTGTTGTTCCTTGGAAGCGGTGCAAACATTATCCTGATCAAATGCTATACATTAGACCAGCGGGTCTATCCGGTCGAGTCTTTTTATATTCTGACCAATCTGGCGATTTTAGCCCTCACGGGCACTTCGCTGGCCTGTTATACCGTATTCTCCCGGGCGAAGCCGCGCCAAGTGTTCCGGCCCTTTTCCAAAAAGCAGACGCTACGTATTGCGGTGCGCACCCTGCTTGCCAATGTCAATTCCCTGTTGACCGCGGCGGCTGTCGGCCTGATGCAATTATCGGTCTATAGTGTAACGACTGCATCTTTTTCGATTTTGGCCAGTGCGTTTATCTCCTTTTTTCTGTTTCAAGAAAGGCTCACCAAAGCCCAGCTGTATGCCGTCGGCCTGGCCATTCTCGCCGTATTTTTGACGCTAGGAATCGAAGCATAAGCAGACCTACGATTTTGTATAGACGATTTCGATCAGGGTAGTGAACCGAAAATTGTGAATTTTTTGTAAACAAAGAGGAACAGCACTTGTAATGCGCAAAAAATCTTGTATGATTAGATATAGTTTGAAGGAAAGGATCCGGGCAATCCATGACAGACAGCGACCTGCCTCGAAGTACCCGCTCAAATAGAACAAGGAACGCATAACCTATGCAGTAGCATGGGTTATGCGTTTTTGTATTTATCGCAGGCAGAGCACTCAAACTTTATACCGTACATAGGCTGAGCCCCAGCCATCAATTAAAAAGGAGAATATCATGTCCATCGTCAACCAACTGATCCTGCAAGTCGTCTTAATCGCGCTCAACGCCTTTTTTGCCGCGACAGAGATCGCCGTCATCTCGCTCAACGCCACTAAGCTTCGCAAGCAGGCAGAGGAGGGTGATAAAACCGCGCCCAAGCTTTTAAAGCTGGTGGAGGCGCCATCAGGATTTTTATCGACCATCCAGATCTGCATTACGTTATCAGGCTTTTTGGGGAGCGCCTTCGCGGCCGATAACTTTGCCGAACCGCTCGTGGGCTGGGTTCAGAATACGTTAGGGTTCCGCGCATGGCCTACTTCCGTGCTCAATACGCTGGCCGTTATCGTCATCACGATTATCCTCTCTTACTTTACCCTCGTCTTCGGCGAACTGGTGCCGAAACGCGTCGCCATGCAACGGCCGATGGAAGTCGCCCGCTTTTCTTACGGCATCATCCGTTGCGTCGGCGTCATTTTAAAGCCTATCATTGGACTATTATCGCTTTCGACCAACGGCCTGTTGCGGTTAATGCGTTTGAAGACCGAGGCCGAAGAGGACAGCGCCACCGAAGACGACATCCGCATGATGGTCGATCTCGGAGGTGAAAAGGGCACCATTGACGCTGAAGAGCATGAGTGGATTCAGAATGTTTTCGATTTCAACGACATTTCTGTCCGCGAGGTCATGACCCGCGCCATAGATGTCGAGGCCTTTGAGCTCGACGCGCCCGAAGAAGAGATCGTCAGCCGCATCCGCGAAACAGGGCTCTCCCGTTTCCCGGTCTATGGCGAGGACCTCAACGACATCCTCGGCATTTTGAACGCCCGCGTCTTTTTGCTCAACCGGCAGAGCGACGCACCCCGGCCCTTGAACGAGCTTTTGCAACCGGCCTATTTTGTGCCTGAAACCATTCACGCCGACCAGCTTTTTAAGGATATGCAACACAAAAAGATCCACTTTGCCGTCGTCATCGACGAATACGGCGAGACCAGCGGCATCATTACAATGGAAGACCTGCTGGAAGAAATTGTCGGCAACATTTATGACGAATTCGACCCGGCCGAACCGCAACCCCTTGAGCAAATCGGGGAAAACCGTTGGCGGGCCGCTGGCAACCTCGACCTTGAGACCCTGTCAGAGGCTCTCGACCTTGAACTGCCAGAGGAAGACGGGTATGACACGTTGGGCGGACTGGTGCTCAGCACTCTTTCAACCATCCCGGTGGATGGAAGCATTTTCGATGTTGAAGTTGCGGGCTTGCGAATTCATGTGACAAACTTCCAGAACCACCGCGTTGAATCGGCCGAGATTGAAAAAATCGAGCCCCAGCCCGAAGAGACGCAGGAAGAAGAATAAAATTCGACGGAAGAATTCATATCCGCCTTTTGAAACCAGAAAAATCTGATTGCTTAAGCAAAAAGAACGGGTCTGCTTTGCATAGCAGACCCATTTCTTTTTTCTGTGTACCGTTGCCACGCCACCACATTTTCCCAACCGGCCCTTTGCCTCTTGGCAAAGGCAAACTCCGCTAAGCCAAGCTCTAAAAGGCAATTCCCGCAAGGGCAAACTAAGCGAAGCCAAGCACGGCAGAGTCTGGCTTTGCAAGGAAAGTCTCGGAAAGGTCAAGGCTCCGAAGGACAAGTCCTAACAAGGTCGATTTCGGCAAGTCTAAACTGGCGCGATTTGTGGAAGTGCGCCCTACTTGTCATAAGATTCGTCTTTTCCTAATTTTCCAAGCTTCCAGAAAATCCAGAAGTCGGTGCCGGCATCGTAAAGCAGGCAGGCGCCTGAAATTGCCAGAGCAAGATCGGCAAAGAACCCAGGTCGCCAGAGGATGACGATGCCAAAGGCCAACGTCAGCACCCCAAACAGCAGGCCGAGCCACCATTTTTCGTATTGAAGCGCCCGCAACCGGAAGGCCGCCGCACAATCCTGCAGGCCGTGCATGAGGATCACAATTGCAATCAGCACCGGGATCAAGCCCTTTGCGGTGTCGGGCCATATCACCGACCATAATCCTACACCCAGCGAGACAACGCCGGTGAACAGGCTGAGCGATGCGTAAAAGGTGCCGTTTTCCCTACGGAAGGTGCCGGCGCATTGAATGATTCCCAAAATGATCAAAACGCCGCCCAATAGATAGCACAGCACCCGCGCCGCCCCTTCGGGCCAAAAAAGCAATACAACCCCCACCGCCATCCAGAGAATCGACTGCACCATGCCGCCGCGGCGGATTTTTTCAAGCCACTGCATTAAGCTTCACGCTCCTTGTTTTTATCTTGCCCAAATTTTGCGCAATGCCCGCAGGCGTTGCACCCGCATCCGCAAGAGGATTTCCCCTGCTTGCGGTTCCTGCGCATTTTTATCAGCACTGCCGCAACGGCGACACCGAGTGCTGCCACAAGTAAGACCGTCGGCAAATAACCGATCAAAATTTCAAGCATTGTTGTTCCTCCCAAGTCGTAGCCAGCCAGTGAAGCAGGCTGTCGACCGCTTCCCCCGAAAGGCGCGAAAAATTTAGGTTTATCGTTTCGCGGGCGCGGGCCAAAAAATCCGCCAGCGTTTCCCGCTTTGGGTCGGTTTGAATTCGACTTAGCGACGATAAAATCGCCTCGGCGATTTCGGCAATCTCAGCGCCAAAATCCCGGCGGCAGGCCATGAGCAAGGAATAGCACAACTGTCTTTTGTTTATTATTAGGCACATCATATTGTACTTGCATTTTAAAATATGGTTTAAATTCAGCCATTAAGCCTACTTCTTCATATATCTCACGCCTTGCGGATTGTTGCTCGGTTTCAAATGCCTCGCTATGACCTTTTGGAACACTATACAATCCTGACCTTTTTTGTAAAAGGCAAAGGTACTCTATTTTATTATTTATTCGTCTATAAATAACTGCACCACAGGATTTTTGATATATTGCTTCAATATAGGTTTCATAATACTGTTCCTGAAAGTGTATGTATCCCAGTTATTTTTATAAAAATGCCAAAAGTATGCTATTCCTGCCGTGACTTTTTCTTGTGAATTTTTTCTTTAATTAGGTCTATCACCCAAAATACGAAGGTGACAATTTACTGCAATTCAACTCCTTTATATAAATATTTAATCATACTTATATACTCTTTTCAACCATCAAATTTTATCCGTATTATTGCACAACCATATCATACCGCAAGGGCCCAAAAAATGCAATCATAACGATATCCACATATTTAAAAGGTTAAAATCGTGCATTCCAGCCTACGTCTGACGCATCATATCACTGCCGAAAAAAGTGTCTATTCCAAACTTGCTGTCTTATGCGCCTCATTAAAAAAGCTCCCTTTCGGGAGCTTTCTGTTAGGAAATTGTTGTGACGGCGCTACAACACTCGAAATCGGTGTCAATATAATGCGTGATGACCCGCGCACGCAGGTTGCGTTCACCGCACATGGTAGTCGGATCGCCACCCGAGACATTCAGGTCCTCCGGCAAGACAAATTTCACGCAACGTACGAGCACATCGCGGCAACCTGGCGCGTCATGAGCCGGAATGGTAATGGCCTTCATGCCGCGCGGATATTCGTTGCCCGACGGATCAACCTCAGTCAAAACGACGGCCATCGCGACCCGCCGGCTGGGGCAGACATTCTTTACCGTGACGTCCAGCTGGACAATCCGCCCCAGCGACTGGAGTTGGCTGTTTCCAAGATCCAGCTCAATCGAATCCTGGCAACCCTCCACCGTAAGGCTTACCGGTGTCGGACAGGGTTCGACCACTCCGCCGCATTCGACCAAAACGCTCGGCGTCGGGAAATTGACGACGTTGCCCTCGGTGTCGCTGTAGGTGAGGGTCATATTGACGAGCTTTGTGCCTCCTGTGGGAGCGACGTGCCGGATATTGAACTCGAGCGAGGCGCCCTCGCTGGTTGTAACACCCAGTTCCGGAATGGTCCACTTGATCGTGTTGGCGTTTAGGATCTGGGACGTGCCCTTGGTGGTTGTCTCGATATTCACGATCTGGAAATCGGGGAAAACGACCTCGTCGATGACGATATTCGTCGCACCGGGTTTTGAGATGTTGGCCGCAAGATCCTCGAAGAGGTCCTCCAGATCTGCGTCATCTGGAGTTACGGCGACGTGAGAGGCGTCGGGATCGGTAGCCCAATCGTTGAGCACCGCGACGTCAATGCCGTCGGAACCTACAAGGCCGATGCAATAGATGATGATGCCGGCGGCTCGCGCCGCGGCCGCAACCGGCGACGGCGGCGGGCCGACCGTCGTCTGACCATCGGTGAACATGACAATGACCTTTTGATTGGTCGAGGCCGGATCAAAAAGTTGCATGGCGGTCTCAAAGGCGGCGGCGTGGTTGGTCAGCCCGCCGGCCGTCAGGCCATCTACCGCAGTTTTCAGTGTCGCAACCGAGGTGATCAGTTGGGTGTTAGCCGTCGCGGTGTCGGCAAAGCTGACAATGGCAATATGGCTTCCAGAGCCAATGTTGCCGTCCTGTGCGCCATCGGTTGCTTCATCGATGATATCGATGAACTTGTTGGCGCCGAGCTTCATGTTGGCGAGCGGACTGCCCGACATACTGCCGGAACGGTCCAGCACCAAAACGATATCGGTCGGATTGGCCGAAATATCGGGCGCCGCTGTCAGTGCTAAAGTAACTTTTAGGGTTCCATCGCAGTCAATTTGTGTTACATTGATCTGCTTGTTTGAATTTGTTACGCCCATTTTTTGTACCTCCTTTTCTTGGGGGTGTCCCCCATTCATACTATGCAAATCAAGAAGATTGGACAGCCCCATTTTGCGTTTGCAGAGTATCATTCTAAATGGCCTTTCGCGCGTCCCTTCATCTCAGGCCCAAATGCAGGGCGTAAAATGCGATTTTTTCTCAAAAACTGCGGTTGCAAAATATAATGTTCCATGTTAAAATTAGAGTCGATCAAGAGGTGATGATATGAAAAAATGGATCGCAGTCGAGCTTTGTTTGTTGGCCCTTTTTTCAACTTTTTTATTGTCCGGTTGCAGTGAGAAAAACGAGCTTATCGGCACTTGGAGTACAACCGTGGACCTAGCCGAAACCATCAACCAGGATTTCGACCAGGAAGATGGAGATATCGCGGAATATTTCCAGATTGATTCGTTGCAACTGGAAACAAGATACACGTTTCTCGAAGACGGCACCTATCGCAGGCAAGCGACCGAGGAATCGGTTCAGACCGCCTCCGCTCAGTTCAAAGAAGCGCTCCAGGCGAGCCTCGAGGAGTACTTTGCGGATACCGCAAAGGAGAATGGAATCGAAGCTTCGGTCGAAGAGATCCTCGAGGAGGCCGGCACTTCGCTGGAAGCCATGGCCGACGAAATATTGAACCAATCTGATTTTGAATCGTATGTTAGCCCATACGAATCGGAAGGCCTTTATGAATACAAAGACGGAAAGCTCTATATTACCGCCAGTAAAGAGGATGCCATCGATGAAGAAACCTATATCACCTGCGAGTTTGTAAGTAATAACGAGCTCAAATTATTAGAGCCTTTTGGCGAGGGTAGCGAAGAGGTAAAAGATTCCTATCCGATTACGCTCGCAAGGGTGGCTGACGCTGGTTAAACCGTTTTAGCTCGGCAAAAAAAACCTCCTATGGTAGAAGCAGAGAACTACCATAGGAGGTTTTTAACTTTAAGCCAATTTGTTATGCACGACGCATGCCATGGCCTTATCCTTCGGTTTCAAAGCACCCTACGGGTGCCAAACGGGAGCTGATTGCAGATCAGGTGTTTTTAATGATAATTTGCTCGATGACATCTGATGCGTGCTCGCACAGGTCGCAACAATTCTCAAGGCTTTCCAAAATTGCCTTGCCGCCAATTAAGTCCTTGTGATCCGACGCCACGGTAAACAAATTGTGGATCGCCTCGGTATAGGCGGCATCGGCTTCGCCCTCGATCGTATTGACGTTGACGAGCAAAGCCCGGAGCGCGCTCGGTTTTTTGAAGTTTTTTAGTTCCTTTACGGCGGCATGAAGCGCCTTGACGCAACGGTTGACGAACTTGGAGAGCTCGTCCGCATTGATCGGAACGGATTTTACATGATACATGTAAAAATCCAAAACGACCTCATCAAGCGCATCAGTCACGTCGTCAATGATCTGCACGAGATGGAGAATATCCTCCTGGTCAATCGGCGTTATAAATTCAGCCGAAAGCTTTGTTAAAATATCGTGATGGATTTCGTCGGCTTTGTGCTCGATTGCGTGCATTTTTTCGCGCTGTTCCGTCAGTTTTCGCGCCGAAAAGTCGCAAAGAATCTCCTCCAATAAGTCGGAAGCCTGCACACAGTACGCCACCTGTTCTTCCACCAGTCTGAAATAATCGTTTTTTTCTTTCGCCATATTCATCGTCCCCTTAAGCAAATAGCATCAAAAACAGCTTGGCCATGATATACCCTAGAAGTCCGCACCCTGGGAAGGTAAACACCCAGGTCAACACCAAGTCCTTTACAATACTCCAGTTGACGTTGCTCATTCTTCTGGCCGCGCCAACACCCATAATCGCGGTGGTCTTGGTGTGGGTCGTGCTGACTGGAATGCCTGTCAAAGAGGAAACAAGCAGGCTAAGCGTGGCAGAGAGATCAGCCGCGAAGCCTTGATAGGGCTTTAGCTTTACCATATCCATGCCCACGGATTTAATGATCCGGTAGCCGCCGATGGAGGTGCCGAGCCCCATCACGACAGAGCAAAGAACCATCAGCCAAATCGGCACGGTAAAGGCCGAGGTATGGGAATCGCCATTGGCAAAAGCGGCGCCGAGAAGGAAGATCGCCATAAACTTCTGCCCATCCTGCGCGCCGTGCATGAATGCCATCGCCGCGCCGCCGGCCACCTGCGCGCCTGAGAAGAACCGTTCCGATTTGAGCCGGTTTTGATCGCGGAACAGGAAGGCGATCAGCTTTGCCGAAAGGAACCCCAACACAAAACCGAGGACGGTCGAAAGCAGAATTCCATAGATGACTTTGATCCATTCTTCGCCGTTAATACCTGAAAAGCTGTTTTGAATCGCCACAGCGGCGCCTGAAATTCCCGCGATCAGCGCGTGGCTTTCACTGGTCGGAATGCCAAAGTACCAAGCGGCAGTCGCCCAAATTACGATGGCCGCCATCGCCGCGCAAAGCGCAATCAGGGATATCCTGGCATCGCCGCCGAAGTCGACCATATTATATATGGTCATGGCTACGGATGCATTGATCGAGGTCATGACAAACACGCCGAGAAAATTAAAGATCGCCGCCATCACGATGGCCTTTTTGACGCCGATGGCCCTTGTCGAAACGCAGGTCGCAATCGCGTTAGGCGCGTCGGTCCAACCGTTCACAAGGATGACACCCAAGGTCAGGATCGCGGATACCAACAGCATCGGGTTATGTAACATCTGGTTTACAAAATCTTGAATCTCCATACGGTATCATGCATTTGCCCTGGGTTCAAATCCGAGGTAGCAAATACACAACGTACTCACTACCTTTTGTTTGAATTTTCTTTTAACCGGTCGCACCCCTTGGTGAACAGATAGGAAAGCACCCCGCCGCCGAGGATCGCGGCCAGGTTGACAGCAATGCTGGCAGGCGACGAAAATCCACCGATCGGAATAATCATAATCGCCGTCGCCACTACAATCCCTAAAACACCGTGCGATACAACCGAATATTGTTTCTTGTAAGCATACCCTACTGCCTTCGAAAGGAGCAGGACGCAGGCCAACGCCCCGATCCCCATCGGGATCAGCACTTTAAAGTCAAATGTAGAAATGCCTTTTAACATATCCTGGTAGAGCCCAAAGAATAAGAGCAGAGAGGAAGAACTGAGCCCCGGCACAATAAAACTGAGCCCCCACAAGACGCCGCAAAGCAGGTATCCGAACAGGTCAGGTGCAATTGTGATCGAAAGCTTTGTTTTAAAGAGCGCCAAGACTGCAAGCATCAAAAGGAAACAAAGCACCATCGAGATGTAGGAGCCCTTATGCCGGCCCTTGGCCCCCGCGTCCTGCCAAAGTTCCGGCAGGGTACCTAAAATAAAGCCAATAAAGGCGCAGGTGACAAGGGCTGTGTCTTTTTCGAGCAACCAGGCGGCGAGCCCTGACAGGCCGATAAAACCGACCGCGCCCCCCAGCACAAACACAAACAGCATGAGCCCATACTTCTTGATGCCCGCTTTCAGGTGGGATATGGTTTCGATGATCGGGCGGTACATGCCGAATGCGACGCAAAGCGTCCCGCCGCTGATGCCGGGAAGGATTGCGCCGAATCCTACTAGAATACCTTCAAAGAGCCATATCAGCAAAAGAAACAGACTGTTCTTGTGCAGGCCGACCAATCTCATTCCACAAATTCCCCTCTGCAAGCAATTATCAAAGCATCGTTTTTTATTATACATGCATTCGCGCAAAAGAGCAATCATTTTTTATTTGCCGGCCCAATCGTTCAACTTCAAAAAGCCCTCCTTACTGCCAGATAGGAAGAGAATGTCGTCTTTTCGGAATAAATACTCGGGTTTTACGACCTCCATCACCGTGCCGCCATTTTCGATTGCGATGATGTTGACCCCAAAGCGGGAGCGCAGGTCTACTTCCAGCACCGTTTTGCCGATAGCCCGCTCGGGGACCTGCATCTTTGTCACATTGATTCTCTCGCTGAGCTGAACAAAATCCAGCATTCTCGCTGTTTCCAACCGACTTGCAAGGCGGACCGCCATATCCCGCTCCGGATATACCACCTCGGCGCCCAGCTTTTCGAGGATGATGCCGTGTTCGGCGCTGGCGGCCTTGGAAATGACGGTGGGGATCTGCATGGAAACAAGGTGGAGGGTTGTCAGAATTGAGGTGTCCATATGCTCCCCGATGCAGACGACGGCGACATCGCAGTTTTGTATGCCGGTATCCATCAGTGTTGTCTTTTCGAGATTGGAAACGACAAACGCATTATCGGTATATTCCCGCATTTCGCGGATCTTTTCCTCATCTTTATCGAGCACAATGAGCTCCGCCCCGGAGTCGGCCAATTCCTTTGCAAGCGCATAACCGAACCTACCGAGGCCCACGATCCCATAGGTCATTTTTTCATTTTTTGATTTTAAAAACATCTTTATCCCCTCTTATCCGATTGCAATATTCCCCTCAGGGAAGCTTACGCGCTCACCTCTGGAAAAATACCAGAGGGAAGCCACAGTGAGCGGCCCCAAGCGGCCGATGTACATAGTCAAAATCGAAAGTAGCTTTGCGCCGACGCCGAGGCCAGGTGTAATCCCGGTTGAGAGTCCGACCGTGCCAAAGGCGCTGGTGATTTCAAACAGGGCGTCCATCAGACCGACGTCAGGCTCCAGGATTGTAAAGAGATAGGTCCCCATCGTAACGACGCCGAGCGCCAACAGTGTAACGACCGCGGCCTTTTTAAAGGCATCTTTTGGAATCGCGTAACGAAAAGCCTTCTCGGATTTATTGGTGGCGGCCGCTTTAATGCCCTGCAATAAAGCGAAGAAGGTGCTGGTTTTAATGCCGCCTCCCGTAGAACCGGGGGAGGCGCCGATGAACATGAGCGCCGTCAGCACCAGAAGGCCGGAATTTGAAAAGGTGCCGAGCGGATAGGTGGAAAACCCTGCTGTCCTCGCTGAAACGCTGTGGAAAAATGCGCCGAGCCAGGTGACGTCTTCGGTCAGTTTGATGAGCACCGTCCCCGTCACAATCAAGATTCCGCTCACCGACAAGACAATCTTCGTATGCATGGAAAACCGTTTCCAATTGAGCCTTTTTTGCCACATTTCTCGGATGACCAAAAATCCGATGCCGCCAAAAAAGATCAGGCCGCATGTTACAAGGTTCAGCATGACATTATCCCGATAAGGGATGAGGTTTTGCAGATTGCCCAAAATATCAAATCCCGAGTTATTAAAGGCGGCGACCGAATGGAACAAGCTAATGCCGATGGCCTTTGGCAGAGGATAGTCCTGCACGAAAACGGTAAAGCTCAGGAGTGCGCCGATCAGCTCAAAGGTGACGGTAGTCAAAAAGATGCTTTTGACAAATTTGACGATTCCCTTCCCCGAATCCAGGTTCATCGCCTCCTTCATCAGGGTGCGGCTCTTCATGTCCATTTTTTTGCCCATGGCCAGGATGATCCCGGCCCCGACCGCCGTCACGCCAAGGCCGCCCACCTGAATGAGCGCGCCCAGGAAAAACTGGCCGAGCGGCGTAAAGGTATCCCCCGCGTCGACCGCAATCAGCCCCGTTACGCAGACGGCGCTCGTGGAGGTGTAAAGCGAATCGATATATTTTAACTCCACCCCATCCCGGACGCTACAGGGAAGGATCAGCAAAACAGAACCCAATAAGATCACCAATGCAAACCCGAGCGCAATGATTCTCGCGGGCGATAAGGCCTTAAATAGTTTCCTCATACTCACTCTCTATCTCCATTCATTCGGTATCCGACACCGAGTTCATTTTGAATATACCAAGTTTTTCCTGGAACCGCGCCGAATTTTTTGCGGATATTCGCCATATTCACCTGCAATTTTTTGATACTTCCCTCATCAGAAGCGCCCCAAATGGCCTTAATGATAGCAGAATAGGTCATCATTTTCCCCCTGTGCTCAGACAGGAAAGCGACGATATTATATTCGGTCTGGGTCAATTTGATTTCTTTTCCTGCAATCAAGACCTGCCGCGCGTCATAATCGATGACAAGCTCGCCCAGTTGAAACTTCCCGCCGGGCAACCTTCCTTCCCGACTGCTGTAGCGGTGAAGGCGAAGGGCCGTGCGGACGCGCGCCAACAATTCGGCCGAGCCGAAAGGTTTTGTAATGTAATCGTTGGCCCCCAGATCGAGCGCCTCCACCTTATCGCGCTCATTGCTCCTCGCCGAAAGGACGAGAATAGGGGTCAGGGAATCCTCCCGGACTTTTTTCAGCAAATAAAGCCCGTCTTTGTCCGGCAACCCTAAGTCAAGGAGAATCAAATCGGGCCGGTGGGAGGCATAAAGCGTCATGGAGGCCGCACAGGTCGCCGCGGCGATCACTTGATAGCCTGCGGATTCAAGGATCGTCGTAACAAGGGCCCGGATGTTGGCCTCATCCTCAACCAGCAAGATTTTGTATTTATTGTTGGTCATGATCCGTTTCCTCCGTCCATAACGCGAATCGAAAAACCGCGCCGCCCGATTTCAGGTTTTCGGCGCTGATTTCTCCGTCGTGCGCCTTGATAATGGTCGCGCAGACCGAAAGGCCGATGCCGGTATTGTGCCTTGCGCCATCTGCGACCGCATCGGCCGACGCAAAATAGCCCGTAAACAGATGGGGCAGGCGCTCCGGCAGGATACCGGAACCGTTGTCTTTGATTTCAAAGATCGCCTGTTTGCCCAGCGTAAAAACTTTTAAGGAAAGTTCCGTCATACCTGCCGCGTGCTGGACGGCATTTTCCAAAAGGTTGATAATAACCTGCTCGATTAAGATGGCGTCCATCGGAATGACGACGATCTCCTCCGGAATATCGAGGCTGATTTCACGGTCAGGATATCGTTTGTTAAATTTGAGGATCACCGAATCGATCAATTCTTCGAGCACGGTGGGCGTTTTTGAGATTTTTACTTTGCCGCTGTCGATTCGGGTGATGGATAGCAGGTTTTCAACCATTCTCACGAGCCATTCCGAATCTTCTTTGATGCCCACGAGTATTTTTGTCTGTTGCTCCTCATTGAGATTTTTTCTATTTTCAAGCAGGGTCGCCGCCGAGCCGTAAATCGTGGTCAAGGGGGTCCGCAGGTCATGGGAAACAGCGCGGAGCAGATTCGCGCGCATGCGTTCCTTCTCCGTTTCGGTCTTCATCGCCTCGTTGCGTTTGACTTTTGTGGTCAATGTGCTGGTCAAGACGGCAAGGGTCACCATAATTATGGCCGAAATAAAATTTACAGGAATGGTGAAGTTGAGAGAAAAATAAGGGAAAGTGAAGGCGTAATTCACTGCCAGCGTCGCGATAAAGGCCGCCGCGATCCCATAGAAATAGCCGTCAGTCAGCAAAGAAATCAAAAATACGGCGAAAACAAAAATGGCGACAATGTGCTCGCGCACCGCAAACGCCTGCTGAAATAAGAGACTAATCAAAAAAGATAGGATGAGGATGCCCAACGTGATAAAAATATCTTTTATGTATCTAGGGACTTTTTTCATTTTATCGCTCCTAAAGAAGCATATTCCAAACGGGCGCCGTGCCTTTGGCACAAAACCTTTGGGAAACTCCAAAGCAGGAACTTTGGCACCGCACAGGATTCTTACCAATTCGACATTATAGCACGTTTCTAGTTAAGATGCAGTAAAGAGAATCGAAATCGAACCAAACAAAAGCCGGCCGCAGTTGAAAAAAACAGAAGAACTCTCCTTAATATTGTTTCTTTCAAATAGAAACACATCTTGACAATCCTACAAGAACAAGAATTTTAATGCGAATTTTCCTCTTATAAACGACTTGTTTTTGGGAATCCAACGTGCTAAAATCTAAAAAATGGTGAATGTGAAAAAAGTTTCACAAATTTAGAAATTTGTTCGTGTGAGGTGTCAATATGACAAACAAAGAGCGAATTTTAAACACAGTGGAATTCAAAAAGACGGACCGGGCTCCGATTGCTTTTTATTTTGGCCCTTGGGAAGAAACATTAGACGCCTGGAAAAAACAGGGCTATCAAGATGGAGATTATGATAAATGCGGCATTGACGCAGGCTTCGAGATTGTAAACGTCAATCTCGGCTACCTTCCGAAATTTGCGTTTAAGGTCTTAGAAGACAGGGGCGACACCGCAATCATCATTGACGAAATGGGCGTAACGCAAGAAATCCTGAAAGGAAAAAGCATGATTCCGCGTTATATCAGCTATCCTGTA
Source organism: uncultured Eubacteriales bacterium (assembly GCA_949292695.1). Lineage (GTDB taxonomy): Bacteria > Bacillota > Clostridia > Oscillospirales > Acutalibacteraceae > CANQSG01. The sequence continues at coordinate 17,345 of CASFAP010000119.1, forward strand.
AAAACGCCGGAGGATTGGTTGGAACTGAAAAAAAGGCTGGATCCCAACGACCCCAAACGCTTTCCCGACAATTGGAATGAACTGGTCGGTTATTATAACTCGACCGACAAGGTCGTACAGCTCGGTTCCTATCCATATGGCCTGTTTGGTACGCTACGCGATATGATGGGTGTTGAAAACCTCTGCATGAATTTTTATGACCAACCGGAACTGGTTCAGGATATGATGGACTACCTAACTGATTTTTGGATCACGATTTATCAAAAAGTGGTCAAGCAGGTCAAGGTGGACGCGATCCATATTTGGGAGGATATGTCCGGAAAGAACGGCTCTTTGATTTCGCCGGCAATGGTGCGCGAATTTATGGTCCCGAATTATAAGAAGATCGCAACCTTCGCGCAAGCGCATGGGATTAAAATGATTGCACTGGATACGGATGGCGACTGCGACCAGCTGATCCCCTTATTTTTGGAATCGGGTATCAATACCATTATGCCCTTTGAGGTTATCGCGGGAAATGACATTCATGATTACCGTGCAAAATATCCGAATCTTGTAATCATGGGCGGAATTAATAAATTAGAAATCGCCAAGGGCAAAGAGGCGATCGACAAAGAACTAGAACGGATTCGCCCTATGTTTAAAAAGGGCGGTTATATGCCGGCGCTTGACCACCTCATCCATCCGGACATCTCCTGGCCAGATTTTCAGTATTTTGTAAAACGGCTAAAAGAAGTGGCGATCGAGGAGTCGGAATCATAAAAATATGGCAGAACAATAGACAAAGCCTCCGGTTAAGCCGGAGGCTTTGTCGGCTCTAAATTGGCATAAGACAGTGCATTTAAAAGTAGCTGGCGACATGAGCGCGACTTTTTACAAATCAGGGCAACATTTTCGACCGCCGCTGAGAAATAGGCGCACGACGCAGTCGCGTGCCGGCGAGGGCGACACGAGAAAGAGATAAACCATTTTATATAATGTATCAATCAATGAATTGATCCGTGTGCCAATTGAAGATACGTTAGCGATAGATAATCTTACATTTCGGAATTTCGTCTGCAAACTAGTGGAAAGCTCAATTAAGATTCAAATAATCACTTTTTTCAAAAATAATTTCATTTAATTGAAAATCCATTCCATTACAAATAGCAGTTCGAGCAGAAGCTTTATTTTCTAATGCACAATGATACGTTACTAGATAACCAGCAGTGATTAATTCAAATATTACACCTTGTAGCAATTTTTGACCATAGCCTTGATGCCTATAATTCTTTTCTGTATAGATCCAGGTTATCTCTGCAAGTTTTGCTTGTTCTAATTTACTTACACTAGCAAAGCTGAATAATGTGTTATTACTTATAATGGCATAACAACTATCTCCAAATTCCATTGATAGCTCATAATTTTGACGCGATACTTCTGATTCACTCTTCAGGATAATATCTTTATGGTTTGAATTGAGCAAAGTAAAATCTGTAGGTGGAGGGGGAACATCAATTTTAGATTGAGAAAATTGTTTTCTGAATGAAATTTTCCAAACCTTTTCGTATTTGCGAAAAGACAATGGACTATTGGGAGTAATTATCGTTATAAGGTTTACATCTCGTAATCGTTCTAATGTAGATTCAAAAAATCGTGGATCTGTAAAGTTTATATATAGATCATTTATGTGAAATTGTTCTTATTTCCGACGAAAATAAAAATTATTATCATCTTGATAGTTATATGTGATATCAGCGAGCCCTTTATTATGCATGCAAAATAAGAATTCAGTATATCGTGTTTTATCGTTAAGCAAAATTTTTTCTATTTTATCATGAGTATTCACATAATTCCCCCCTTAATCGTTACTTTTGCAGGTAAAGGAGCACCATAAGCTTGTGATTTCATATTACCATAATTTTTTTGAATTTCAACAATAATTAAAAAGCAACTATACAGAGATTGGAGATAGAACAAGACCCGCTTTTCGATAAAATGTTCGAAAAACGGGTCTTGTTCAATCACATTGAGTATAATACATTTCAGCATAACGTCTATTTTTCTTTATAAGACTTTCATGATTTCCACACTCTTTTATTTCACCTTTTTCAAAATAAATAATTTTGTCCATGTTTCGAATAGCATATAACCTGTGAGAAATTATTATTAGAATTTTTTCTTTTGAAATTTCTTTAATCCTATTAAATAATTCAAATTCCGATATAGGATCTAATGCGCTTGTAGGCTCGTCTAGAATAATTATAGGATAATTTTGTGCAAAAACCCTTGCAATTGCGAGTTTTTGTATTTCTCCTCCTGATAGAATTACACCATCTTCATCAAACTCTTTTGTTAAAACACTCTGTATTCCTTTTGGAAGAGATTTGACCTTTTCAGCTAGTCCTGATATATGTAGTGCATCCCATACAAGTTTCTCGTCCTCGGGTGTTTCTAGTTTTCTTAAAAGAATATTATCTGCTATTGATGTAGCAAAACATTGAAAATCCTGAAAAACAATGCCAAACATCGAGCGTAATGCACTTATTTCGTACTCTTTATAATTAGTCCCATCCATCGATATTTTGCCATTTGTTGGATCGTATAAACGAACAATATTCTTTATTAAAGTAGTTTTTCCGGCTCCGTTATATCCTACGATTGCAACTGTTCCTCCTGATTTTATTGTCAAATTCACATTATTAATTACATTATTTGAGGTGTCAGTATATCGATAACTTACATTTTGCAATTCTATAACATGAACATGTTTATTACGGTCAGTTTTTTTCCCATGAGTTGTTGTTTCTATTTTAGATTTGTAATCTAGTAGTTCTTTTATATTATCTATGTACATGCTATGTTGAATCATGTCTGGGAAAAAAGTAAATGTTTGTTGAATAGCGTTTCCTAAACTCTGTGCAGAATTAAGTAGGCCCGCAAACGAACCAACAGTAATCTGCTTAAAAAACAACTTAATTCCTAAAAAAGTAATCATTGCTAAGACAAATACCACTTGAAGTATATTTTGAATAAAGTCGTAAAAAAGGAATTTATTCTCAAAGTCTTTTTTTATTATATGCAGATTTTTTATAACTTCTTTAAAGCAATTAATGAAATACGTATAGAAGTTGAACACTTTTAAATCCTTAATATAATCTTTTAGGTAAAATATCCTACTGACATAGTCCATCTTTCGATTGTCATCGATTTGTGCCATGTCTGCTTGGTATACAACTTTTGTTTTTCGGCTAGCAATAAAAGTCGATAATACAACATACATTATCACAAATAGAATTAACTCTGATTGTAAATATAAAATTATTGAAGCAACTCCAATAAGCGATATAAAATTGGACAATATCGTTGATAATGTTTCCAATACACTTATTGCTCTATTATTTATTTCTTTAACAGCTTTAGTATATGATGTATAAAACTCTGTGGAATCGTAAGCTTCTAAGTCTATTTGGGGTATTTTAGAGTACACTACGCTTTGTAAATGTTCTTTAATACATAAATCACTATGTACTTTAAACTTTTGATTGAACCAAGCATTATAAAGAGCGATTGTAATATATAAAAAGGCAGAAATTCCAATTACCCCTAATAAACTCATTAAATTAGAGCCTTTTGATCCTATGTCTAAAACAGATTTCATAATAAAAATATTAATTAAAGTCGGAAAAGCGTCTAATACTGATTTAAATAAAACTAAAGGTATTCTAAACTTAGAGGCATCAGTTATCATCTTTAATATTTCTGTTATATTTTTATAAATATGTTTAGCCTCATTGTTCTTCACTTTTAGGTTTCCTCTCATTTATAAGTTTTTCGATTTTATTTATGCACTGTTCAGTATTGCTATATCGTAAATAATAGACGTCAAAATTTTTTAGAATGTATAAAATTATATTGACTTTATCAATATATTCACTTGATGACAAATTTTTTACTATTGATGAAAATGCATCTGTTGAAGATATTTTTTTTACATAAAATGTGTTCTTCGGATTCCAGTCAGGAATAATAATTATTCCAGTTGCATCCTGTGGTTCCTTTACTATATTGTTAACACCAATAATAAATTTCTCTTCTAAATATGATTCTTTGTTAACATATATTTTTTCAAGAATATTATTGGCTATAGCAATATCTTTCCTAAGCATAAGGGGTGTATAAAAAGGGATCGTCTTTAAAAACTTTCCCTCCTTTTGCATATATACTGTTTCATCACTAAAATATTTAAATCCTCTTTTTGTAAGGTAATAAGTCAAAGACGACTTCCCCTTACCACTTTCACCTAAAACTAGGACAAGCTGTTCTTTGATCATAACACTACCAGCATGAATAGAAATACATTTTTTGAATTCTCTCTTCAAATAATCAGATCGGAACAAAATTGCGTATATATTTCCTTTTGCTTCGTCTATAGATTTATGCATATACTTTTTTCGAAAATCATTATAAAATACATCAATGAAATAGCACTCATTTTCCTTATATATCATTAAATTAATTTTAACATTAGATTGACCAAACTTATTATATAGGCATATCGTTCCGGTCGGACAAATAGAAATTATAAATTTCCTAATTTCATCTAGAGAAGTTATGATGCACGCCGCCTTATTAAAAGAAAACATATAATACATCAATGGTGATGAATCCTCTTTATATATTCCAACAATTTGCTCCTCAGAAATAGAATACATATCTTCCCTTGGCATATTATCTCCTTTCATAATGTACTTTGTGTTTTCCCCATTTATATCAACATCAACTATTCTATGAACAACAAAGTAATTTCCATTATCATAGCATACTACATCTCCTAATTTCAATTTTTTTCTGTTTTTAGGATAAATATTTACTATATCGCCATTTTTTATACTAGGCAACATGCTATTCCCACAAATTTTTATACTAAAACATTTAGAATAATTTATTATTGATTTTTTAAAATAATTAAACAACAATCTTCTTTGTAATTCATTTTTCATTTTTCTTAAGCTCTTTTACATCAATTAGTGCAAAAAATCGTGTAACATTGTTTTTTTCATTTGTTCACATGCATTAGGAAGAGCAACACAACCTCCCCCACAAATATATGAAAATACACATTTTCTGCATTGACTTATTCGCTCTTTTTTATTGGTAACATATAAAAAATAATTTTTTAGTTTGTGTGAATTTAAAATGTCTTTCATGGATTGAGTATAAAGATTTCCTATTATAAATTTAGAATCCACTTCTACTTGGCATGGATATACATTTCCCTCACTATCTACCCTCGGTGAAAATGTAATAATTTGATTTTTTTGAGTAAGTGCATAAGGACAAGTAATCACTGGTTTCTGCTTTATACTTATATTTATATTATTATATCGCTTTTGTAAAGAAGTAACGTTTAAAGATATTTCTTTTTTAATATTTTCATTTATTTCTTTTAATGCTGATCCTCTTCCTTGCGGAAGTATATATGAAAAAGCTATTGTTTGACATTTAAAGGAAGACATATATTGAACAAAGCTACTAATTTCTTTATAATTATGGAACATTATATTATATCTAATAATAATATGTTGCATTAATCCATGATTAACAAAAAAATTAATGCATTCTATTAGTTGTTTAAAATTTTGAGTTCCTCTAGTTATAGCATGTGTTTTTTCGTTATCTCCATCAAATGATAATTGTAATGTTAAATTATTCATATATGGTAGTAACCGTGTCAAGTTTTCTTCATTCAATGTTGAAGCATTTGTTATTATATATAAAGGCATTTCTTTTGAAGATGCATACCTTATTAAATCAAAAATATGAGAATGTAAAAATGGTTCACCTCCAGAAATCGCTACGTGTCTATTTCCGGATAACACTGAATAATCTATAATTTTTTTAATTAAATTAATAGAGAGCTCTTCACCGTTAAATATAGAATTATTATAGCAATACTGACATTTTAAATTGCACACAGTTCAGGCAATGCCACATCATCTCTTTACTGGAAACATGAATATCTAAATCACCAAACATTCTTATGTATACATCATCGTAGAGTAATTGAGATAAGATAAAACCCTTTGAAATACAATAGTTCTTATTTTCCATGCTGGATATTAATTCTTTTGCTTGCACAATTGCGCCGCGGATTCGTTTTACATGAATATCCCAAAAATATTTTAAAACAACTTTATATTTAAATTTTTTGTTTTCAAGCATTTTATATACAATAGGTAAAACTTTTTGCGTAGAAGCTAATTGAATTAAGTCCATCCAATTGATAGATTCATCTTTTATAAACTGATCGTCAATTTCTTTGCCTATACAATAGCTGATACAAATATCTATAAGTAATTGTTCTAAATTTAAAATATAATCCGCCTTCTTTCGCATAAAAATGTCAATAACCATTTATATTTCGATTTGATTATATCTTGCTTAGTATAAATTTTGTTAAAACACACTAAAAATAATGTAATTTTTGATATTTTTATATCTATAAAGTACAGTTTACAAGGGGCTACACAGGGTAACGGTCTGACGGGAGGTGTGCCGCCCGTCAGATTTTCCATGTGATGTTCAAGCTGTCGCTTGTGGCGGCTACGGTGGTAATCATCAAGTCCACCACCCGCCGCTTGTCGTCAAAGGATACATCGTCCCAGGTGTCGAGGTAGCCGGAAATCTGGTTGACCTGTTCCGGGCTGATGGTTTCCACCGTCAGCTCGGCTATCTGCTTCACAAGCTCCTGTTTGCGCCCGTCCAGTTCCGCTATCTTCACATTCACATAGGAGAGCAGGACATTGTTTGCG
>CASFAP010000120.1 GCA_949292695.1 uncultured Eubacteriales bacterium
ACTGTTTGTCGGCGCAACCCAAAGTGCTTCTTGGAGCTCTTCCGATGTGCCGACCACGAATACGGCCTCCTCGTCATAATCGGAACCGAAGCTGTCTTCCTCCTCCACTGCCTGCGTGGCGGTCACGCTGACTCCCAGCTCAATAGAGGGGGCGGGCGTGCCGCGGTAGTTCGCCTCATTGCCGACGCCTTCTGGCATATATACTACCAACGCCAGATACTTTTTCTCCCCTGCGGAAAGATTGCCAGGCTCTGTGTGATCGGCAAGCGTCATCGGCTCTGTCACTGCGGAAATGGCAACGCCTCTACCCGTCAAAGCTGTCTGCTGATCCGGAATCGAGCCAAATTTCAGATGGCTGGAGAGCTTAAACTCCTCACCGTATACGTTGTGTGCGGATGTTTCGGCCACCACATCGAGGGCAAGGCGGTATTTGAGCGCAAGAGTACCGGCATTCCGAACCCGGAGATAAACTACTTCCGCATGGCCGGGTTCCCATAAGGTATTCTCTTTAAACAGACTCGTTTCGCCCGCAACCGTGTTCCAATTTTTAAAATCTGTTGTGTACTCCAATTCCACGTCCAAATTGCCCGCGATAATCTTGTTTTTGCCGCTGGTGACCGAATCGGTGAACCACGCGAAAGTGGAACCGACAAGCATGGCCGCGCACAGAACTACGGACAGAACGCTGACGAGTAATGCCCTTTTTGTGTTTTTGCTACTTGTCATTGTTGTTCTCCCTTCTCTTCAACTTTTTCAGGCTAATAATATGTACTCACGCTATGCGTGCCTACACCGGTGGTTCCGGCGGATCGTCGCCGTCCTTCTTTTCCGCAAGCTTCTGTTTGAGCATTTGCAGTTCTGTCATAAGCTTCTGAGACTGCAAGCGATCAGCTTCCAGCCGTTCACGTTCCGCCGCCAGCTCCGACCGTTCCTGTTCCCGCTGAGCCTCGATTTCGGCAAGCTGTTCTTTCTTGTACCGGCGGAACAGCCGGATACTATTGAACCCCTACATCAGAATTAACAGCAGAAACGGCAGGAAGATACAGACGATATATCCCGGTGTCGTTTTAAGAAACTGAAAGAATTTCCCCGCGCCCGGCAATCTGGCTTGATATTTGCCGAAAATATCGCGGCGGCCAAGGCAAAACGCCAACGTTTTAACTGAACAAATATGCACCCTGGTCTTTTCAAATCTATATTTCACTTTGCCATTCGTTTTCTTTGGATAAAATCCTAAGGAAGAAGGTGCTTCCTCGATATTTTTAAATGGGCCTTTTTATACTACTTTAAGAGAAGTGAAAAAATGCATTTCTTGCGTGAGATGTCGTGTTTTCTGCGTGAAATGTAGTCGTAGGATTAAAAAAATAGCACCCGCAAGGATAGTCCTTCGGGTGCTAAAATTTGAAATTTGTTTTTAGAATTCTTCTATTAATTTGCAAAAAAGCGTTTAAAATGAATTCGATCCAAAATCAAGCCTAACAAAATATAAAGCAAACCACTACCTGTGATTTGAATGACATTGCCGAGAATCGAATGCACGGGCGTAATCCAGTTGCCGTAAAGCACGGCCTCGGCGATATAATAACCGGCAATTGTGATAGCATAGGCCGGCAAAAGCGCAATTAAGTTTCGTTTTGTGAGAATCTTGGCGTTTTTACTTGTAAAAGAAAGGGCGAGTAACGCCTTGATGATTATTGTAAAGGGTGCCCACATCGGAGCCACAAGAAGATCGGCGATTCCGCCACCGACTGCCGCGGCCGCCATCGCCCAAGGGGTCGGTAAAAGAGAGGCCGCCAAAAAGATCAAGCAGTCCCCAAAATGCAAATAGGCGGTATTCGCGCCGATGGGAACCGGGATATGCAATAAAAAAGCAGTAAAAACTGCGATCAGTGCGGCAAAAACTGAGGCAAACGCTAAATAAAAAACAGGGGCGCGTTTCATGGAATTCATCTCCTGTTTTTAGTATAGCATAAGCGGTCAGGATGCGTCAAGCGCGTAAATCTACAGAAAATGACCTTAACCAACTATAAAAACTGTTGAGAATGGCTTTTAGGTTATACGAGCAACATCGGCTGGAGCTGGCGCCCTTGTAAGGCCGCTTCCATGGTTGCAGGGATTTTTGTAAAATCTGAAATCAAAGACTTTTGTTTGCCGGCCGGGTCATCCTGCCCAAAGGGCACAAAATAAATATGTTGCGTATTGGCCAGAAGGCCGATGTTTTTTCCGGAGGCGCCCAAGGCATCGTTGGTCGCAATAGCGAGCACAACCGGCTTGTTGTTGCGAAGGTGCGCCTTGACGGACATGGTAACCGAGGTGTCTGTTATGCCGTTGGCTAACTTTCCGAGCGTATTGCCGGTGCATGGCGCAACGACGAGAATATCAAGCAAATTTTTAGGGCCAATCGGTTCGGCGGCCGGGATATCATGGATGACCGGGCGGCCGCAGAGCGATTCGACACGTTCAATTAAATCAGAGGCCTTGCCGAAACGAGTATCCGTTTTATAAACGATGGGTGAAAAAATGGGGACGACCTTTACCCCCATATCGATTAAAACATCGATTTGGGCAGTTGCCTGTGCAATGGTGCAGAAGGACCCGCAGACGGCAAAGCCCGCTGTAATTCCTTTCATAAGAATGCTCCGTTCTCCGCAATTGCGGTCGTTAATCAAAAAATGGCGCCGTAAAACTCTCATTTTAACTGTTCCGAAATGATATTTTCGATGGTATCGCCCAGTACTTCGGCCGCCGTTTCAGGCGCATATTTGGCAGGCAACGAGAGGGCGTGAATCGCGTTGACGCCGAGCTCTTTCGCGGCGGCAAAATCCACGCCGCCGGGGGCTGAAGCAAGATCGATTACGACTGCGCCCCTTCGCAAGCGAGCTAGCACTTGCCGGTCTATGACTAGATGCGGTACTGTATTAAAAACAAAATCGTAATTCGCAATGTGCTTTTGGAGCGACGCCGTTTGCAGGCATTCAAAGCCAGCGGCGCGAATCAGCGCGAAGTCGGCCGGCTTTCTAGCAGAAGCTGTAATTCGACTCTGAAATCCAGAAAGCCGATCACAAAGCAGTTTCCCAATACGGCCATAACCGACGATCAAACTAGAGGCACCCCACAGCGTGCGTTTGGACTCGTGCATTGCGATTTCAATCGCGCCCTCGGCGGTTGGGATAGCATTGAGCAAGGTCAGTTCTTCCCGCTTATAATAATCAATGCACCGCACACCGGGCAGGCTGAGTTTGGCGCACAAAACCAGTTGATGCGGTGAAATCCGAGCGGCAAGTGCATCTAGCCGCACCGTTTCATCGGCATTGGGCGCGTTCAATGTTACACCGTCCTGGCTAGAGGGCAATGGCAAGATCAAGAGATCCGATTTTAAAGCTTCTTCAAGAGAGCAACAATGCAAAGTTTGACCTTTGCAGATTCCCCAGACAAGCACCTCATATCCTTTGCGTTCGAGCTCCTTGGCCAGATAGGCCTGGCGGACATCGCCGCCGATGATTGATATTGTCAAAATCACACACCACACAAAAGACGTCATAGAATGTATTCCAGTAACATTCTATGACGTCTTTTCTGAATGGGTGATCAAAATTGTCTGAAAGCCATATCCGCACAAGCTCAAATTCAATTTGTTTTTGATATATTCTTGTAACATCATGACCTCCTATCAATATTTAGAAGTTTATGGTAATATATATTATTTTTTTACTAATAATTAGTTTCCGTTATAGCTTTGCAGCTTTACAAGTTTGCTGTGCATTTTGTGTACCGACGTTTGGACTGCTACTAGCAACATCGCAATAACATCTTGCGAAAAGTGAAATCCCACCCATTTGAGTATCAAACAGTTTTTCACTTGTAATTTTTGGTTTGTGATAGGCAATTTTTTTCATTTCCATAATAACTCCCCTTCATTATTCCCCTAAACTTTCAAAACAAGTTGAATATACATATCTTGGGCACATGGAAGAAGACCACTCTTTTGCGCGACTTTCTCGGATTCTACAGTAGCACAATATGAATAAAACATCACAAGATTATGTTCCCTTAAAAATCTCATTGCGTGTTGACACAACATTGTGCCATACCCTTTATTACGAAACTTCTCATCAATAAAAATATAAGCAACATCCCATATATTGGCGTATTGCTTGGTAAGTGCAATATAACCAACTGTGTTTTTCTCGATATTAAAATATAATATTATGTTTTCGGATGGGTTTGCCGCAACTTGTCTTTGTATTATATTTATATGGTTTCCACTCTATTTTAGGAATTCTTCACTAAGATTATTAACTTGTAAATTTTAATTTTCGAAAATATTTGGCAAATCTTTTGGTAAAGAATTAACTGATGAATCATAATAACTAATTAGAAATTGTTCATTCTCAATCTTAAATATATCCTTTAAATTTTTAGAAAATTTTTTACTTTTGTATAATGTAACGTAACATAGATTTGAAAAATGACCCGCACATTTCATTTTCTTTATAAATTCCATAATCTCAGTATCGTCAGACAGTTCCCAATGAATCTCTATCATTTTGTTTCCGTCGAAATCATAAATACATATAAAGTCTTGATCATCTTTTTTAGAAATATAACTAGTAATTGACTGATCATTTTTTAGCAAAGGTAGTAGCATAGAATAGTCGTATACATTGTTTTCCAATAGCATTGTAAATTGCTGATTATTTATTATCTTCATTACATTGCCCCCAATAACTTCTTATTGTATAAGTAATCATATTTAATGTATCACTTATATTTGTTGACGGAGTAATTTCAAATACTTCTACATGATTTATTTATACAATTATTATAAATAGCCAATTCATTGAATTATAATTATTAAAACAAGTATGAAGTTTAATTATTTTTTTGAGTGCTTCGATACCTTCTATTTTATTAATCATAGGAATTATCTCTTTTTTTATTCAACAGAATTAAGGTTTGCCAAAACTGAACCACAATGCCAGCACCGACAAAACGAAGTAACAGATTCTTCTCGTACACCACGCAAAAGGTTCATAGGGCCGTTCTAGTAAATTATAATCCGCCTACATTTATAGGTTGACAACAGGATATTCATATGCTATCACCTAACTGTGCGCATAAAGGGTGAATCCACATGCCGGCGGCCCCGGCCCAGCAGGCCGGAAAGCGCCGCGCAAGGCCAGCTATCCTATTCAAAAGGGTTCGGACCGCGCGGGCGCTCCGGCGCGTACAACGCGCCGGCCGCCGGCTAAATCAACCTTTTCGCTTCTGCTAATAGCACTTCCCGGTCGCACCGGGACGGATCCTGCAAGCAAATTTCCAACAATGCATTCAATATTTGTCCGACCCGTCGACCTTGCACGCCCAGCGCCCGGATATCATTTCCGTCCACTGGCAGATGGGAAAGCCTGTAAGGGTCTCCACTTTTCTCTAAATCGTGCAACATTTTGAGGCAGGAAGCGGTATCCTCTTCAAACAGGACCTCGCGCAACGCGAACAGTCCCGGCCAATGATCCATCGGTAAATCGCGCAGGCGCCGCTTCAATTCCAACAAATCGGTGGGAAGCGGCTTTTGAAGCTCTTTTGTGTAAAGAACTGCCAGCATACGAAGCTGGTTATCGGTCTTCAAAGCGCGGCAAAGCGAGGCAGGATCACAGTGCGTCAGAACGCAAAATGCAGTAAAACGCAACGCAAGCTCCATGGGAACAGAATCGAGCCTCGAAATTTCACCGGCCGAAGCGACGCCAAGAAAGCTGAGCCCCCCGCAGTCTAAAAGCGGTGCTAATCTAGAAGGGTAAGGGCTCAATAGGATGCCGTGCAGTTCGCTCCAAATCCGCTCGCGACTTAAAAGCGCTAAATTTGGGTTCTTTTGGATCGCGGCATCGAATGTGTCTTTGTCTATTTCAAAAGCGAACCGTGCCGCAAAACGGAACAAACGCAAAATGCGAAGTGCATCCTCTTCAAAGCGAAGTCCTGGCTCTCCGACCGCTTTTAGCTTTTGGCCTGCGAGATCCTTTTGCCCACCAAATGGGTCAAAAATCCCGCGCACAGGGTGATATGCCATTGCGTTGATGGTAAAATCACGGCGCGCCAGATCTTCACCAATCGTACTGACATATTTGATGCGATCTGGCCGGCGGCAGTCGGAGTAAGCACCGTCCGCGCGATAGGTCGTGACTTCGATCGGCGTATCTTCTAACAGTACGGTGACCGTCCCGTGCTTCAAACCGGTCTTCAAGACTCGTTTAAAGAGCCGCATCACATTCTCTGGCAACGCATTGGTGGCAAGGTCAAAGTCCGCCGGTTGGTTTCCGAGGCACAAATCGCGCACTGCGCCGCCCACAACCCAGGCCTCATATCCAGCCGATTCCAAAACCGACATGCATTTTCTGATTGAATTTGGCAGTTCAAACATCATCTCCCCCCCTTCCTACCCTGCGGCCCGGCACTTCAGACATTTGATAAAGCTGAATCCAAGCAGTTTCCGGCCGGATGGTTTTTAATAAAATGATTAGACGAGCTTAAGGAATCAGAATAGATTAATACTGCAATTTATCACAATATTAGCAATAAGAGAATTATTGCCTGTTCTGAATTCAATGCCCCGCTAATTTTGGAAAACATTCCAATTTTCATAAAGGCGCGTCATCCGACCCCATTTTTGTCTTCTCCATTGGAACCTGAATGGTCTTATGAAGATGAAAGGAATATAAAAGGAGTTCCCGGACCGGACGGTTCATAAAGCCGGCCACCGCTTCGCCATAAATGCGCAACTGTTCGCCGTAGGCTTCCAGCAAATCGTCTTCCTTTTCAATCCGATCGGTCTTAAAATCGAGTACGACAAGGCCTCCGTCAGCTTCCTCGAACAAACAGTCGATCGCTCCTTGCACGACAACCGGTTCTTTCCAAAGCAACGTTGGCAAATCCGGTTGAATACGCCCAGCAGGCAATTCGGTCAAAAACCGCATTTCCCGCCGCACCGACACTGCGCCTTGGATGCGCGCAAACAAATCATCTTCCAAAAATGCCCGTAACGCCTTTCGATCAAGCGACGTGGCGGCTTCCTCGCTCAGATATTCCCATTCAACCAGCCGTTCGATTTCGTCCTGCAGATTATCCTTTAAAGCCTCAAAATTACAGAACTGCATAAAGGTATGCATTGCCGTTCCCCGTTCGGCCGGCGTTAAGCCGAATTTTGATAAAAATGCCGGACGGGACGTAAAGCTGTGGAGTTTTATTTCTGCCTTTTCTGCGATGTCCGAGACCGAGCTCTTTGCCTCGATCTGCCGCAAGGCGGCATAAGGGTATTGGTAGGAAAAACGCGCTCGGAGTTGGGCGATAAGAGATTGTATTTTTGGATCGCAATCGTCACCTAAATTTACACATACGGCGCCATCGGTAACCGCGGGAACGGAAGCAGTCTCTTCCGCCAAGGCCGCCATCGCTTCCTTCTCAATGAACTGTATTTTCAAGTGGGAATCGGTTTCGACCGGCTTTAGGGGAATGCCTGTCTTATCGCGCAACTCTTGGCCGTCCGGATGCAGTAGCGCAGAAGCCAGCATCCAATCGGCAAACGAATTTGTGTCGTCAAAAAAGGCCTCTGTCGCCCCCCTATCCCCTATTTTGTGTAAATAAAGGGAAATGGCCTTTTGAACCAGCATTTTTTGCGGACGGTCGACGGACAACACAAAATAAAGCTGTTCCTCGGCCCGTGTCATGGCGACGTAGGTCAACCGCAGTTCCTCTTCCAACATTTTTTTTCGGCGTTTGACACAGAGCAGTTCCCGCGGCAGGGTGGTTTGCCGAACCCGGTTTTGCACATCACAATAACGTATCGCCAAACCGTCGGCCTCATCGAGCATGACATTTTCTCGAATATCTGCCAGGTTGAACTTGATACTGCCGCAGGCATAGATACAAATTGGAAATTGTAAGCCCTTTGAGCCGTGTATGCTCATCAGTCGCACGGCATCATTGGATGCCGCCGCGGCCGACTTTAAGCCGCGCTTCCCGATTTGATCCAGATAAGCAAGAAAGCCGCCTAAATGTCGGCCGCCGCCCTGCTCAAACGCCAGCGCATGATTTTTGAGCCCCAAAAGATTCGCGCGCCGCCGTGGGCCGTCCTCCATCGCCAACACAATTTCGGGGTAACTGGTCAGTTCATATAGCTTGTCGAGCAATCGAGCCGGTGATAGGGTGACTGCCAGACGGCGATATTCTTGCAAAGACTGCAAAAATGCGGCACTTCTTTGGTCTCCCTGCGCCGCAGAAGCCGCAACGGCACCATAAAGGGTCGTATCTCGTTTGACTAGTCGGATCTTTGCGACATCATCAGGAGTAAATCCAAAAATAGGAGATAAAAGCACCGGTACAAGCGGCACGTCCCTTGTCGGATTGTCGATCGTTCTCAAAAGAGCAGTGATCACACGCATCTCAGCCGTCTCTAAATAACCCTCCAGCTCATAACACACAGGAATCCCAAACCGGCGCAGTTCCTCCACATAAACGCCGGCCTTTTCGCGTACCGAACGCATCAAAATCGCAATATCGGCATAACGAACTGGCCTGAGACAATCCGGATTCTCCCGATCGCGCAAAACCGGACCACGTTCCATCAAGCGCTGAATTTCGCGCGCCACATGCCGCGCTTCTATCACAAGATTGCGCTCTTCCACCCCTGCGCAGTCGAGAATATCTAGCCGCACGCCGCATTCCGGACTTTTGGCGAAATCAGCCAACGGGTTCAGCGCTTCGCCCGCGCGGTAATCGATGCCACCGCCTCGGCCGGTCATAAAAAGGCTAAAAAAATAATTCACCGCGTTGCAAATTTCCAGGCGGCTTCGGAAGTTTCCGTTTAAAATCACCTTTTTTTGGGAATTCGCCTCAGCCGATGTATATGGCTGAAAGGTGTTTTGCTTGCGCAAAAAGTGGGACGGATCAGCGCCGCGAAATCCATAAATACTTTGTTTGACGTCCCCAACTGCAAACAATTTCTGGCCTCGCCCGGATAAAGCGTAAAACAGCATGTCCTGCAGTTCATTCACATCCTGATACTCGTCTACCA
>CASFAP010000121.1 GCA_949292695.1 uncultured Eubacteriales bacterium
TACCGCGAGGCCCGCGCATGGAGCGCCTTGTTCTCGCGGCAAAGCGCTATGATGGCCTTTTCATTGCCGCAAAAGGCCTCTTCCTTCCAGCAGTCGCCGAGGTTTACAATCCGCTCGCAAACGCCGGGGTACTGCGGCTCGACGACATGCGGCGCCGTGCCGTCCAGGATGATTTTCTTTTCATCCTGCAAAATTACGGCGTCGAGCGATCCCGGATCTGAACTGCAGGGCGAAAGTGTAACCGACTGGCCGGCTTCGGCCGCAAAGGCCGCCAGACGCTTCATCAGCGAAGACTTTCCCGTGCCGGGGCCGCCCTTTAAAATAAAGGTCTTCCAGCCGTCGGCCGGGTCGTAGTTCTCCGCAAACCGCGAGCGGAACCCGCCCGGTGCATTGGCGCCTAAAAAGTACATTGGCAACGTATTTAAATCAAACATGCAAATCCCTCCAAGCTTCTTGCCCCATACTATTCAAAAAACTGCAAAAAGGTCACAAAAACCAGTGGGGTTTGACTTTTTCGGCCGGTTTTGTTACAATACCGTTTGCGAGCAGGCGAAACGGCCGCGGGCAACTCGTTTGCCTGAGGAAAGTCCGAGCTTCATAGGGCAGGATAGCGGCTAACGGCCGCCGAGGGTGACCTTAGGGAAAGTGCAACAGAGAGATACCGCCGGACTTTGTTCCGGTAAGGGTGGAAAGGCGAGGTAAGAGCTCACCGGCCGCCGGGAGACCGGCGGGCCCTGCAAACCCTATCCGAAGCAACACGAAAGAAGGCGATACACCTGCCCGGTGTGCCTTGAAACGTGGCTGGAGCCGCGGAGCAATCCGCGGCCAAGATAGATGGTCGTTCACGACAGAACTCGGCTTACTGCCTGGTCGCGGTCTCAAGGCCCGCAGAGCACCTGCGGACCTTTTTTATACTATCCGGCCACAAAATGCGCGAGCCCTTCCCTGAACGCAGAAAAGCGAAGGGCCCATTGCGTTTTAAAACTGGCGGCAACCGAACGCTAATAGGCGAAGGAGACTACGCGCGCCCTTGATTCGAGCCTCTTTGGAGGAACCTGTCGCCTTTTTTGGCCGAAAATGAACGCCGCCCCGATGCAACACGAACGCCGCCCCCGCCGAGGTTTTCCCCCGGCCGAAAACGCCGGTCGGTCCGCCGCTTTTGTCTTTGTTGGGCCGCATCCGGCCAGCTTGCCATATAAAACGCGGCCTGCCCGGCCCTAAAATGAGCATTATACCCGCCGCCGGCCGAAGTCCTCCTGCGCCGGTGGCCCGATCGGCGGCATCTCCTTCCCTGCTGAAGCCCCGCCGCCAGCCGGCTTAACATGCAAGCGCTTTTTTGGAGAGGCGTCGCGCAAACAATCCATTTAGTGCAAAACCGTTTTGCGCCTTCTGTTTATGAACGCGCCCCGGCGCGCCCCTTCTGCAAAATGAGCATTATACCCGCCGCCGGCGAAATCCTCCTGCGCCGGCGGCCCGATCGGCGGCATCTTTTCCCGCCATGCCCGCCGGCCCGCCTTTAAATCCAAACGTAAATTTAGGTGAAGTTTATGCGAATCGAGCAAATCGAATACGATAAAAAACAGTTTTTGGAGCTTCTCTTGTTGGGCGACGAACAGGAGAGCCAAATCGACTCCTACCTCGAACGCGGCGAGCTCTTCGCCCTTTGCGACCCGGATGTGCGGGCCGTCTGCGTCGTCACCGATGAGGGCGGCGGGACCTTCGAGCTCAAAAACCTCGCCGTCGCGCCGCCTCATCAGCGCCAGGGCTACGGCCGGGCGCTCGTCGATTTCCTCTGCCGCCGTTATGCCAAAAAAGGGCATACCCTTCTGGTCGGGACGGGCGACAGCCCGCTGACCGTCCCTTTTTATCTGGCCTGCGGGTTTGAGGAATCCCACCGCGTCCCGAATTTTTTCCTCGACCATTACGATCACCCCATTTTTGAAGCCGGCCGCCAACTGATCGATATGGTCTATTTTAAAAAGGCCCTGTACGAAAGCGATAGGGAGCAGATGGGCTAACCATCCGCTCCCTTTTCTTTGTCTTTTTTGGTTTTACCTTTTGCGCTTGGAAAGGCTCGCATTTTTAAATACAGGCCTATTTTTCCGCGCGGTTATTCCTGCGCTTCAAAAGCGCAAGAATAACAAGGGCGCCGCCGGCCAGAACAGTGAGCGCCAGCATGATCGGGGCATGGCTTTCATCCCCCATCTGGGGCACTTCCGGGGTATCGTCCGGCTCCGGCGTCACATCGGCGCCGGGCCCTTCTGTGCCGGACTCGGCCGCAACATTACACAGCACATAAGTGCTAAAATGCTCGAGCTTGGCCTTTGCAGTCCTTGCCTCACGATCAACGGTGATCTCGATTTCCTTTATCAGTCCCGCACCGGCAGGGCCCTGCTCCCAATCGATATAGAAAAGCCGCAAATTCTCTGCCGAGAGGGAATCTCCAAAGGAAATTTCGACCCAAATAGGTTCATCGGGTTGCACCGCAACGCCGCCGTTTTCAGCTGTGATTTCAATCACCTGGATCGCCCCGGTGGCGACGTCCTTGAGTGTCATCTGCGCGCGCTCAAACAATTCCCCCTCGGTTTGGTACTCAGCCGTGACGACGGTGCCCTCCCGAAAGGCCGCGTCGCCGCCGATTACGACACCCTCTGCAAGGTCATAATAGATTTTGGGCAGAGGGGTAATCATCTCGCCTTGCGCCGGGATGTCACTCACTTTCTCGGCTTTCTGCAATTTTATGGTTTCATCGACGAACGTAACGTTCATCTTAATATAGTCGCGATACCAAATTTTATGCCCGCCGTCCGGGTCGGGGTCGATGTCCACCCGGTCGACGTTGCTGTCTTCAAGCAGGCCTTCTTCGATCCATTCTTCCAACTCCTCGCGCGAGAGAGCGGAAAACCCAAGCTGAAAATAAACGGAATAGGCGCCTTCTGTACGGTCCTGGTAGCCGACCAAAGCATAGTAATTACCGCCACCATAGGCCCCTGCGGAGCAACTGATATAATACCGGTTCGTTTGCGCGTCATAGACGGCGTTCGCCCAGCACAGTTCGTCTTTGGATTTGCCCTTGTTTTCTTTTTCGATCAGCATACGCGGATCTTCTTGAAAATCATACGTTTTCAACAGATGCTCGTCAAACGAATCTGCCGGATAGGCGATATCTTCGTTCACAATGGCTTCCTCAGGGAAGTCCGCCCTGTCTTCCGAAAATTTTGCTCCGTCCCAATAACCTTCGACCCCATCGCTTCCCGGATACGATTCGCTCGCCCAAACCGCTAAATTCAAGACATTAAAATTTGCGCTGGTTCCAGGTTGTGCATCATTTCCCAATCCGCCCCGGTCCAGGTGAAGGAGCCATTCCAATGAGCGGAATTCATCGCAATAGTTCTCCTCTGCACTTGCCGTCCCTGCACCGAATAGTGCGACAGCCGCAAGCGTTAAGGCCGCAAGAAACACAGAAATTGTTTTTTTCATACTGAACCCTCTTTTCTTTTGAATTTATGGCATCATTATAAT
>CASFAP010000122.1 GCA_949292695.1 uncultured Eubacteriales bacterium
CATCAGTCTTGACACCTTGAAATCGATTCTGGCAGTCGACAAAGACCTTTGGAGTGCGGAAGCCGACGGCATCGAAGAATTCTATGCCAAATTCGGTGATCGTTTGCCCGAAGCGCTCCGTGGCGAGCTAGGCAAGCTCAAAGCGGCGCTTGGCAAATAAAGCCGCTTGCATTACACCACGTCTAATAGCCGGCCCGTTTATGCGGGCCGGCTATTAATTTGCAATCCGATTGATACGATTGATTTTTGTTCGCAATCGCGGTCCCGAGCAATGGATCCTTCGATATTTGGACATAAACGGTTCCGGTATATCGCAAAAACAACACAGCGAGGAAGTCAATTTGCAGTGTTAGTAATTGACAATGTTTTTGAAACTAAATGCAAAAAACAACTTGACTTTGGACTACAAATAAGATATAATCTCAATAAGGAGTTTACGAAAGGAAGACTGATATGCAACGGCAGACAATGCAAAAACGGTTGATCTGGGAAACGGTCTGCGAAATGTGCCATCCATCAGCCGAGGCGGTGTTTGAGCGCTTACGCGCAAAGCAGGCCCCGGTCAGCCGCGCCACGGTATTCCGCGTACTCAATCAAATGGCTGACAAGGGGGAGCTGATTCGCATCCAAATGCCAAGCGGCGCCGATTGTTTTGATATTGTCAAAGCACCGCACAGCCATGCCAGATGCCGCGAATGCGGCGCAATTTCAGACATTATGCTGAGCGAAATTCCAGATGCGCTCGATGCCGAGGCGCAAAAGCAAACCGACTTTGAGATCATTGGGCATACCCTGATTTTTGAAGGGATTTGCCCAGCTTGCAGAGCAAAATCAGTAGTGGGCTCCAAACAAAATTAAGATAAAGGGGAAATGAAGTATGGCAAATCTGAAAGGCACAAAGACCGAGGCAAACTTAATGGCCGCCTTTGCAGGCGAGTCCCAGGCGCGCAACAAGTACACCTATTACGCTTCGAAGGCCAAAAAAGAGGGTTACGTCCAGATCGCGGCCCTTTTTGAAGAGACGGCCAACAACGAAAAAGAGCACGCTAAAATGTGGTTTAAACTACTTCACGACGGCATCGGCTCCACGGCCGAGAACCTGAAGGATGCGGCCGCAGGCGAAAACTACGAATGGACCGACATGTACGCCACCTTTGCAAAAGAGGCGCGCGAAGAGGGCTTTGACCATATTGCCGCGCTGTTTGAGGGGGTTGCCGCCATTGAAAAAGAGCATGAAGAACGCTATTTAAAGCTACTCTCGAACGTTGAAAACGGCCTCGTTTTCTCGAAGGATGGAGACACCATCTGGCAATGCGCCAACTGCGGGCACATTCATATCGGCAAAAAGGCGCCTGAAGTCTGCCCCGTTTGCGCTCATCCGCAGGCTTATTTCCAGGTCCGCGCAACCAATTATTAAGTCTTTTGGACGTTTATCCGCCAAGGCAATCGTACTACATAAAAAGGGGCCTTTTTTAAAGGCCCCTTTTTGATGCCGCCCGCGGAGGATTCAGCGTGCATGATAGCTTACAGATTTGAGATCGTAGGCGTCGCCGCTTTTGCGGCGGCCGTCCGCCCCCGCCAGCATCAAAAAAGACGGAAAGTGCAACCTTTCCGTCTTTTTCTATTTGCGGCAAAAATTTGGAGAAGATTCTCTTTTGTAGATGGAAACAAGATAAAAATTATTTTGAATATACAATTCTTTCATTGTTGAACATTCGTGTTAACACGAAGACGCCGAGCCCCGTATACACGATATTGCTGACGACGGCCGCGACAATTTGCATGGGCAGGACCTCAAAGGAGAAAATGCCGATCATACATTGGACGCTATTATACATCGGGATCAGATAATAAACAAGATCGGTTTTTGCACCGCCGCTGAACATGGCAGTCACAGCAATCACCATGACAACGATCATCAAAGGCATGATATAAGTTTGAGCCTCTTTGATGGTTTTTGCAAAAGCTGAGATGATTGAAATGAGCGTGATGAGCAACAAAACCGTCGATAAAATGACGACACCCAGCATCAGATAATCATTGACCTGATAAAAGTTTGCGTTCAGTTGATCCGTTGCCGCGCCCATCAGTTTTGGCAAGGAAAGAATTGTCCCAAGCGCGCTGGATATGCCGCTAAGGAGAGCGATAAGCGCCAATGCTGATATCTTTCCAATGGCCAAATGGCTTCGCTTCATAGGTGTTACAAGCATAGTAGCGATGGTGCCCCGCTCCTTTTCTCCCGCAATGGATTCAGGTGCCACGGCCATACAGCCAGTGAAGAGAAAGACCATCAAAAGCATCGGGAGCATGGAAGAGAAAATCGTGCCTGTCGTATCCTTTTCGCTTGCCAGGTCGTAAACCGCATCACCGCTGTTGACATCAAAGCGGTTGGCAAGTACCGATTCGTAATTGCTCAGCATCTCAATCATATAGCTGTATGCCGTTTGAGAGCTGGTTTGCGATGTGTTATAGAAAAGCTCTATGTTAGGCGCTTGCAAGCCGCTCGCGCTGTCATAAGAGGCGACGGCCGCATCAAAATCTGCCGGGAAAACGGCCAACAGGTCGGTTTCCTTGTTGCGAATCTGTTCTTTGATTTCTTCGGCGCTACTCTCTTCAGTAGGCATCAAGTGAAACGCTTCTGACAAAATCGGCTCCACCGACTCCGGTAGATTGACGACGTAAGCGACTGGACGGGTATCTTCATCGACCGAGAACTGATTGCTAATTGCGTTGCCCATAATCGAATACATAATATAGATCATAAGCCCAGGTAGCAGTAGCGTTGTAAAAGCCATACGCTTATCGCCGAAAAAACGAGCGAGTTCTTTTTTGAAGATAATAAAAATGCTGTTTTTCATTGGACGTCACCTACCGTATCGGCATAAATCTGGAAAAAACGGTCCTCCAGAGACTTGCCAGCTGTCACATTTTTAAGGGTATCGCAGACGATCATTTTGCCATCGATAATGACCCCGACTCGGTCGCAGATTTTTTCAATTAGGCTAAAAATATGGGTCGAGACGATGACTGTTTTGCCTTGTAATTTCAGCTCCTGCAAAAAGTCAGTAACGACCTTGGCTGTCAAGACATCGAGTCCGTTGGTCGGCTCATCAAAAATGATGATATTGGGGTTATGCACAATCGAAATGGCAAGAGATACCTTTTGCTTCATACCGGTCGAAAGATTGGCCACCTTGACCTCAGCGAACTGATCGATGCCAAACCGAGAAAACAACTGACGTTTTCGCGTTTCACGCACCCCGGTTGGCACTTGATGCAGGTCTGAAAAGAAATCGTAAAGCGCATTGGGGGTGAAAAATTCCTCCAACTTAAGCTCACTCGTTAAAAATCCGATTTTTGCCCGAACATCCGATGGGTCAGTTACAATGCTACTGCCATCAACCAAAGCGTCACCCGAATCGGGCTTGATAAGGGTGGCGAGCATGCGGAGTGTCGTCGTTTTGCCGGCTCCATTCGGCCCCAAAAGGCCGAAAATCTCGCCCTCATAGGCCGAAAAAGACAGGCGGTCGACCGCAACCTTAACGCTCTGCTTCGTATGCTCTAGCCGTTGTTGCTTGGCTGAAAGCCGGAAGGTTTTGCAAAGCTCGCGGACCTGCAAAATCTCATTCATACTTCCAAAACTCCTTTATAATTGATGGTTATAGATCTGAAAACAGATCCAATAACTGATGCAGAAAACGCAGACGCATAAAGAAAGCACCTGCACGAGGATGGGATAAAAGAGCCCGCCAACCAGTGCGACACAATAAAGGGTAATGAGCAGGATGAATGCCGCAGTGCGAAACGATTTTTCATGAATAGCCTGATTGCGCTCATCATTGTTTTCAACAAAATTGGCGCGAAAACGGTTTTCATCCTTCAAAATTCCACGAAGTCGGACCCATAGGGCGACGCCAACCGCAATTAAGCCAACGCCGACGCCACAATAAAAGTCAAGCATTGACGGATTTTTGAGCGGCAAATCAAACTGCTT
Source organism: uncultured Eubacteriales bacterium (assembly GCA_949292695.1). GTDB lineage: Bacteria > Bacillota > Clostridia > Oscillospirales > Acutalibacteraceae > CANQSG01. The sequence continues at coordinate 3,995 of CASFAP010000122.1, forward strand.
GAGCACCAACGAGCCGGCAAGCGTCAAACATCCTAAAATCGCAATGGCCAGCATCACGCGAATGCGAAATTTTATAACTCGGCGCCAGTCGGCTTCTGATTTTGGCTTTGCGTTCCAAAATAAACATCTCATATCGCGTCCTCCTCATCCTCAAATAGGAACAGTTCTTCAATGGTGGTGCCAAAAAATCGCGCCAATTTATGCGCCAATAATAGCGAAGCGTTGTATCGCCCGTTTTCAAGAGAAATAATGGTCTGCCGGGTGACATTGACGGCGTCGGCCAATGCTTGCTGAGTAACTTTATCTCGGCGCCGAAATTCCTGGATCCTTGTCTGCATCGGGCACCACTTCCTTTCGTGGTCCGTATGAAAAATGGCGAAGCATATGCTAAAACGCCTTTTACATACGGTATGCCTTTGTATGATATATTTTTCCGTTTCTAGATGGACCGCTTTCTCTGTCAATTAAGCATTTTTCTGCCTACATTCGAGTGTTGTTTTCAAAATGGTTCATTTTCCCAACGCTTCAGAGAAGACATTTCAATCTTCGGATTCCAAACAAAAGTATAGTACACTTTACTTTTAATGTCAAGTTAATTTTACATAAATTAAATCTATTTTCGAATTTCTACAGAAAATGGAATACCAATCCATTGCAAATTCAATCTAAATTGCTATAATAGAAAAGCAACGTATTCTATGATCGGCATCCCGCGGCCAGGCTAGCCTTACTTAAAGCATGGGAAACAGTCAAATAAAAAGCGCAGGGATGAACCTGCGCAAAAACTATGTACGGCCGCAAAAGCGGCAACTGGATTAGCCACTGATTGACGGCAGATTACCGAGGTTGTTGTTTTCACTGCCATCCGGAATGGATTTTAAATACTCGGTGTCTTTCCGATGTGCAATGCCAACCCCTTTTATATTTCCTTGCTTTGCCATTGCGACGCCCTCTTCACGGGAGACCGTCGAGCCGTCAGAGAGCTGATACCCAGTGGTTCTCCCATTGGATTTTACGAGCCCGACTATGGTTTTGGCGTCATTTTTTGCTTCTGGGATTTGGTCGAGCGCATGGACGGCGAGTTTAGCGCCAAGTTGATTTGATTGCTCCAAAGCGATTCCTCCTTTTTCATATTGTTTGGGATGTAACGGATTTTATGCAAGAAAAAGGTATTTCCGAACGCAAGGTTCTGGATTTTTATTAAGATGCTCAGCAAGGAAAAAAGGGCGTTTTCGCATGATAAAAAAGGAGGAAAATTAGATGGAACAACTGATGGAATATCTTCCCTTTCTGATTCCAATTGTGATCATTGAGTGGGCGCTGGCAATCACTGCACTGGTGCACGTTATTCGCCATCCACATTATAAATTTGGCAACCGCGTATTTTGGATCTTAATTGTCTTATTTGTTCAGGTGATTGGGCCAATTCTTTATTTTGTTGCTGGCCGGGGAGATTCAGAATGAATGCACTGGAGTTAAATGGAATTTCAAAGCAGTTCGCCGACCGACCGGTTTTAAACGGCATTGATCTGGCGGTCCCCGAAGGCTCTGTATTTGGTTTTCTGGGTGCAAACGGAGCCGGGAAAACAACCACGATGAAACTAATACTCGGGCTCATAAAGGCCGATGCAGGTTCTATCTCGGTATTTGGAGAAACGGTCGGCTTTGGCCGCACACCCTCGAATCGGTTGATTGGATTTTTGCCGGATGTGCCGGCATTTTACCCTTATTTGCGGCCAAAGGAGTATCTGCGCCTTTGCGGTGAGATCTCAGGTATGCCAAAGTCTGAGGTCCAGGCGCGCTCGGACGAATTGCTTCAGCTAGTCGGATTGGCAGGGGAAAACCGGCGTATCGGCGGATTTTCGCGCGGAATGAAGCAACGGCTTGGCATCGCGCAGGCCCTGCTCCATTCTCCAAGGCTATTGATCTGCGATGAGCCGACTTCGGCGCTCGATCCCATCGGCCGGCGGGAAATCCTTTCAATTTTAGAAAAAGTGAGAGTAAAAACGACCGTCCTTTTCTCGACCCATATTTTATCCGATGTCGAATCGATATGTGACCGCATCGCGATCTTGCATGACGGCAAAATATTGGAAAGCGGGTCGCTTCAAGATATAAAGGCCGCGCATCCTACAAACAGTTTCCTCCTTACCTTTCAAACAGCCGACGATCAGGCGCGATTTTTGGCCGCTCCTTTTTTATCGGGTAGCGGTTTCCGAATCGAAACGCCCGATGCAGTTTCCATCATTTTGCACACCAACAGCCTCGAACAGGCTGAACTGAATATTTTATCGTTTTTACAGCAGGAACGTCTATTGCCCCGAAAGATGGAACTGATGGAGCCAACCCTCGAGCGGGTATTTTTGGAGGTGGTACGATGAGCGGTTTTTTCGCCTTCTTCAAAAAAGAATGCGTTTCGCAAAAGCGCACCTACAAGTGGCTGGTTTTAGGGCTCGTCTTTTTGCTGTTTGGCATACTCAATCCGTTGGCGGCCAAGTTCCTGCCGGATATTTTGGGCTCCATTCTGCCCGGGTCTCTAGCTTCTGCGATACCGGAATCGGTTGCGCTCGATTCCTGGCAACAATTTTTTAAAAATTCTACGCAGATGGGTCTATTGTTGCTCGCCATCCTGTTTAGCGGCCAAATGTCCCGTGAATACACGCAAGGGACGTTGCTCCCCCTCTTAACACGCGGCCTTTCCCGGACATCCGTCGTTTTTGCAAAATTTGCGGCCGCGGCCGCTAGCTGGACCGTCGCATATTTTTTAAGCTTTGGTGTGACTTATCTTTATACCCTCTATTTCTGGCCGGATACAACATTTACTTGGCAACTATTCTTATCGGTTTGTGGCGTTTGGGAGTTTGGCTTATTCATATTGGCGCTGGCATTGCTGGGTGGAATTGCATTCCGCAATAGTTATGGGGCCCTACTTTTGACCGGCGGGATAATTATCGTACTATTTTTACTTGCGGCCATTCCTGCTATTAACGAATGGAATCCTGTGGTGCTCGTATCTCAGAACCTAGGTTTGATACAAAATAGTGTCGCCTGCGGGACATTTTTGGCCGCAGGCGGGATCACCGCCGCTTTGACGCTTTTGGCGTTAATGGGAGCCTGCATTCTCTTTAAAAGGCAACAGCTATAGTGCGGAGGAATCGTAGTCTTAATAATCATTTAAATGGAAATGCAACCTTGAAGCGTGATACTTCGGGGTTGTGTTTTTGTTTTTCGCTTAAATTTTATTGTAATTCAATAAAAAATTATTGACAATATATTATTTTTGTTGTACGATAGCAAAGGATCCTAAGAATTCTTTTGCCTAAAAGGAGAAGCTAAAATGAAAAACGAAACTGTGAACGCAATCGATTCCCAGCCTGGAAACAAAGGCATAGATCCGGCAGATCAACCCGACAGAATACAAACCAAGGCACAAAATGAACCGCATACAGGTTCACAAGAATCGCAGAACGGACCGCCGACAAATCTGCAGACTGAACCTCCAGCCAGTCAGGTTAGCGTAAAAGGCCCTGATTCCTGGATGCAGTTTGACCCACCCCGAAGTTTTACACCCCTGGAATGCTTATTCGCGTGGTTATGTTTGGCCGCCGGATACCTTATTTGCCGCATCTTTCCAGTGGGGGAGCACCCTTTGGGAGGATTCCTGATGATCCTGGCCCTGTTCGGGGTCACGGCTATCGTATTAAAGTGGAGAGGATGCCGGCTTGGCAAGCTGTCTTTGCTGGTCGCGGCCTCGGCCATTTTGATCTCAGTCGCATTGATTCTGAGCTCCAATGCGTTCTTATTACTGTTTGCCTATGGTTATGCACTGGTGGCCTACTGTTATTTTTTGTATAAAGCAACCGGCAATACGGTAAAAAATGGGTTTTCTGATTTAATTGTAATCGATTTTATAAAAGCTTTATTTGTTTTGCCATTTTATTCTTTTGGACAAATGTTTAGAGCCATGTTTTCAGGGAAGGCGAATGGTAGCGGAAAATGGATAGGCAAGCTAATCGTGGGCATTTTGATCGCGGTGGTGCCTACGGTTGCGGTACTGGTGCTTTTATCGTATGACAGCGACTTTTCCGCATTGATTCAGAAGATTTTTTATTTAGACTGGAGGGCGATTTTCTCGCATCTGGGGAGTTTGGTGCTCGGCATTCCAATCGGGATGTATCTGTTCGGGCTCTTTGTCTCTTCTTCAGACCATAAGGCAAGCCAGGTCTTAACCGCCCAAAGTTGCAAAACGGCCGCTCAGAAAATGAAAATCGCCTCTTCGATTACGGTGCTGGCGGCTGTCACACCCTTGCTTTTTGTATATGTTGTGTTCTTTATTTCCCAATGGAAATATTATATCTCAGCATTTACCGGTGTCCTGCCGCAGGAGTTCAGCTATGCGCAGTATGCCCGCGACGGATTCTTTCAGTTGTGCGCCGTGTCGGTGATCAATCTTGTCGTCATTGTGGCGGCCGTGGCATTAATGCGCCGCAGTACCGACCGACCGCCCCTCCTTTTAAAGCTGTTAACCGTGATCTACTCGGTATTTACCCTAGTGCTCATCAGCACGGCCGTTGCCAAAATGGTCATGTACATCAATTGCTACGGCCTGACCCCCAAAAGGGTCTATGCGACGTGGTTCATGGCGCTGTTGGCCGTAATTTTTGTCCTTGTTGTCATCCGGCAATTCGTGCAACGGTTGCCTGCAGTGGCGGTATCGTTGTCGATGTGTGTGGTCTTCTTTGCGGCGCTGTCGCTGTCGAATGTCGATGCGCAGATTGCGCGGTATAATGTCAACCGCTATCTGGATGGCAGTCTTGAAACGGTCGACATAGTGGCCATGGATGAACTGGGCGACGCGGCGATACCGCAATTGGTGCATTTAGCGCAGGTGTTGCAAGAAAGGAACGATGCCGGCACCAGCACAGAGGAGGACGATAAACTATATTGGCAACTCACAATCTGGCTCGATCGAGAGGCAGAAGCATGGGATGCAAAAGAAAAAGCGCCTTTTTCCTTCAATTTACCATCTCTCAAAGCCGAACAGGCGCTTCGCCAATGGGAGGAAGTCAGGGCGGATTCATAAAACTCGCATTTGCAATCTGGCCCTAAGGCCGCTGATCGTGCTTCAAACTCGGGGTGCCATCAAATTTATCGACGCCCCGGTTAATTCCAAACAGACGCAAGCCTGGAACCACAATCGCGGCTAAGGATATAGGATAACCCTTCTTTGGTTTGATCGCACCCGCCTGCAATAAGCAGGCGGGCGCTTTTTTATGGGCCCTATCGTAAAATGCTATTATAGCGACGAACGCGCCGGAGCGGCTCTGCCGGTCCGGCGCGTTCTAGTCATAATCATGTGCAGGCGTTGCGGTAAGCCGCAACAAACGCTTTGCATTTTCGCCCACACATATGAACAATACAGCCATCGAGCAACCGTTGCAACTGTGCCGCGGCGCGATTTGTGCCTTTGCAGAAAAGGACAAATAAAAGCGGCATGGCTTTAAATCCATGCCGCTTTGCAAAATGCAATATACAGTTCTTGGCCCTCACCTTCCGGCGAGGGTTTGAAATCGATTAATCGCTCACATACGGAAGCAATGCAATCTGACGGGCGCGCTTGATAGCGGTCGTCAGTTCACGCTGATGCTTCGCGCAGGTGCCCGTAGCACGGCGGGGCAGGATCTTCGCGCGTTCTGAAACGAATTTGCGAAGCCGGGCGACATCTTTATAATCGATCTCTTCCACACGGTCGACGCAGAAATGGCAAACCTTCTTGCGCGGCTTTCTGCGGGCCGGTCTCTCAGCTCTTTCCATGCGGGAATCCTCCTTTAGGCAATGTTAAAATGGCAGATCGTCATCTGCGATGATCTCCGAAAACGCGTCGGCGTCACTGTTGTTGAACGAAGCCGGCGCGGCATTCTGCGCCGGGCCGGGCGAGACGTTGCCGCTATCGCGTTTGGATTCGACGAACTGCACGTTGTTGGCGACAACTTCAAAGGCTGTCCGGTTTTTGCCGGTGTCTTTGTCGACGTATTTGCGGGTCTGAATCGACCCTTCAATGCCGATGAGGCTCCCCTTTTGGAAGTACTTCGACACAAATTCCGCCGTCTGCCGCCAAGCGACGATGTTGATAAAATCAGTAATCCTTTCTTCGCCGGATTTGTAGCGCCGGTCGACCGCGATCGAAAACGAGGTCACCGGGACATTCGAGTTCGTATAACGAAGCTCCGGATCTGCCGTCAGACGGCCGGTCAAAACAACGAGATTGAACATAATTCGCTACGCCTCCTCACTTTCTGATGACCATGGCGCGCAGAACACCGTCGGTGATCTTGGCGACACGTTCAAATTCCGCCGGGAACTCGGGGCCACTGGTAAAGACCGTAAAGACATAATAGCCTTCGGCCTCATCGTTGATGGGATAGGCCAAACGGCGCTTGCCCCAGTCGTCAACGTTTTCAATGGTACCATGTTCCTCGATGAGCACCTTGAATTTTTCGGCCAACGCCTGAGCGGCTTCTTCCCCGCCGGCGACCGAATAAACACAGGCCGCTTCATACTTGTTGGTAATCATTCCATTGCACCTCCTTCTGGACATTTGGCCCTGCTGTTTGCAGAGCAAGGAGCTATACGACACAATTTTTGCCAATAGCACAGTTTATTATAACAATGCAATACAAAAAAGTCAATCAAATTTTCGTATTGAAGCGTGAATTTAGAGCGAGCAATCCTCATCAAGCGGTCTCTTTTTTTGTATTGTATCGTTAAAGAAAGAAACGCAGTTTTTAAAATTCCACCTAGCTTTTATGTGGATTGGCAAAACAAAATGTTCGCAAAATTTGCAATATTAAGGCAAACGAATCAAAATGAAGAATTCGGCCATCAAGATATTGTGCCAGACTTTGAGGTGTTTTTCGGTTGTCAAACTCATTTCACATTTTCAAGGAAGAGATTCCTCTATGGAAAGAGGAACCCCAGGGCAAGAATTCCTCACTTCACAAAGCCGAGTCTAACAAAAAAACGGGCGAGATAAGCTCGTCCGTTTTTATTGATAGCTAGACCCTGAATTGCGCCACCTCATGAAAGCGCCGGCACTTCCGGCGTAGCACGTCGGACATTTGTCTAAACATCAAACTTTAGGGCGTTGGTTGATTGGGTGACTCAATCCATCCGATCAGTATCATACTGCAAGATGTCGCCTGTGGACGCGTGGACAGTATATTCGTATTCCATTCCGTCTTTGTAGAACTCGACCTCGTAAACAACGTACCCATCATCCCGCTCAAGTTTTGCCTTGGAAAAGACGACATCTGAGACCGAAAATCCCGCATGACCAACCGCAATCGATTTTGCCTTGTCTATGCCGATATAAGAGGCTTCGTCGCCCGGATTGCCGTTGAAATTTTGATTGCCGCCGATGGCTTCCACCTCTTTGCTAATGATAGCGCCCGAGGATGCATTGATCTCGTAATCGTATTTGTGAGTTGATGTGACAAAATCGATCTCGTACTTGGCAATGCCGTCATCGTAATCCAGCTTTGCAGTGGTAAAGGTGACTCCAGAAGCGGTCAAGCCCGCATCGGCAAGGGCTTTTGATTTTGCGTCTTCCAGGCCGATTTGTCCGGATGCGCTATTTTGCTGACCCGCGTTCTGCGGTACGGAAGTGTTTTGGCCGGACGAAGTTCCCGACTGCACGGTAGAGCTCTGCCCGCCTGTCTGGTTTTGCTGGGGCGGCAACGATTCCTTGCTTTTGCTGTAAACCGCACCGGTAGCGGCGTTGATTTCATAGTCGTACGCGGCATCCCCGGCATAAAACGCGATATCATAAACCGATGCGCCATTCTCAAAATCCAACTTCGCTTTTGTAAAGGTAACAGCGTCGGCCTGCAAGCCGGAATCCTTCAGCGCGATTTCCTTAGCCTGTTCCAAAGTAACCTGCTCCGTGGTGCCGGACCCCTGCGGGGTTTGCGTTACCAATTCTGATTCTTTTTTGACCACCGCGCCGTCTGAAGCGCGAATCCAGTACTCATATTCGGTGCCGTTGGCGATAAATTCCACCTCGTAAACAAAATGGCCTTGCTCAAAATCGAACTTTGAACGCACATTCTGCGCGGCCGCCGGATCCACACCCGCATCCGCGAATGCGAAGTTCTTGGCGTTCTCTTCCCCGATTGCCGAGCTTTTTGCGATAGCGCCTACCACAGAAACAGAACCTGCGCCCAACAAAATAAGGATGAGCAACACACACAAAGAAGATAAAAACGCTTTTTTTGGTGTTGAAAACAAATTTTTGATTTTATTCATAAAACGATGCTCCCTTCGCTTTGTTTGGCAGTATTGTAACCGAGAAAGATTAAAGTAACATTAGGAATGGAAGGCTCCACGGATTTTTTTAAAATTAAATTCCAAAAATGTTTTTGCGGTTTCGATCAATTACCGCCAGAAAAGAAGGGCCGGTAGCTGGTGCTAATTCGTCTCATTTTAGCCCCATACCTGCCAAGGCAACACGCGGTGGAGCCGAATCTGCCAACCTCAAAATTATATTGCCGCAAGCCTCGATGGGTCCTACCGGCACAGCCGAAACGCATTGCCCTTATTGTTGCCCCCAAAAGAGCGCGATACTGTAGAAACAGGGTTTAAGTGCCGCCCTTAGGGAAGTACTTTGAACTTCAAAGCCGCATATTATCTGCATTTTTATGGGTTCTCGGGGGCGTTATCCTCTAGGCCCGGCAACTGCAGGGTGAATACGCTTCCCTTGCCGAGTTCGCTCTCCACGCTGAGTGCACCGCCGTGGAACTGGGCGATTTCATATGCCATGGCCAGCCCCAGCCCTGTGCCGGCGCTCGAACGGGAGTTGTCAGCTTGATAAAACCGCCTGAAAATTTTTGACTGCTCCTCTTTTGCTATCCCAATTCCATCGTCACAAACCGAAAGCGCTATGCGCCCTCCTTCTTGCATCAATTTCACAAGGATGTGTCCATTTTCTTTTCCATAGCGATAGGCGTTGCTGACAAGATTTGTCAGTAGCCGCGATAACAATTCGCGGTTGCCGACGCAAATCACGCCCGCTTCGACCTCAGCCTTCAGTGTGATGCCGTTTTCTGCAATCAGCGCCAGATCGGTGCAAAGGGAACGGACCAATTCACTCAGGTCCACCCGTTCTCGCGCATAACTGTCCGCACGCGCTTCTAGCCTTGCAAAATCAAGCATATCGCGAATTAAGCCGGCCATTTTGTTGCTCTGGCGCTGTATTACCCGAAGCGACTGTTCGTATTCTTCTGCGCTTCGTTGCTTTTCCAGCAGGTATTCACACTGGGCCGTAATTACTGACATCGGCGTCCGCAGTTCATGCGAGGCATCCGATGCGAATTGACGTTCGGCTTCAAATGCCTCATCCAACCGGCCAAACATTGCATTGAAGCGGTCGGCCAACTGATGGAGCTCGTCGTTCCCCTTGCCGATGTCAATCCGCTTTTTGAGATCTCCGCCTTTCTCAATCTGCGAGGCCATTTGTGAAAGCCTGTGGATCGGGCGAAGCATCCGCCCCGCGATCCAATATCCGCCGAATATTGACAGCAACACCAATGCCGGCAACAAAACCATAGAAATGCGGACGATATCGGTCATTTGCCCCTTTCCCTGCAGTTCGGAGACAACGCCTCTTAAATAGAGCCCTTGCAGGCCCTCGCGCGTCAACATCCTGTCAAAGATATAATAAAGCGTCCCATCGACCTTGATCTTCTGGACCTGAGAATTGGCAAATGGAAGCTCGGCGGTCTCTTTGGAAATCGGGTTTTCTCCATAGAGTAGAGCCGCGTCCTCACTTCGGTACAAAGAGGTATACACCTCGTTGACCTGGTTGAGGAAGTCGTCATCAATCTCCAGATAGCCGTCTTGGTATTGAATATAATGATCAACGTCATTTGTCTCTTCGAGCGCCTGAAGGTTTGGAAAATATTCAATCTCGTCGACATTGTGCTCAATGGCCTCGATCAGGTTGTCCCGAACGGTCTTTTGCAGGATTTGATTGCTGACAAAAAAAACAATAAAGCAGGTGAATAGCACCATGACGACCAATGTCACCGTATACCAAAGGGTAATTTTCAAACGGATCGATATCTGTTTCATCGGCCCGCTTCCTTTCGCAACACATATCCGCTCCCCCGAATGGTGTGGATGAGTTTCACCGACTGCGCGTCGTCGATCTTCCGCCTTAAGTAACTAATATAAACATCCACCACATTTGTGCCGCCTTCAAAATCAAAATTCCAGATATGGTTTTCGATTTTTTCGCGCGAGAGTACCACACCTTCATTTTGCATCAGGTATTCTAAAAGCGCGAATTCCTTGGCGGAAAGCGGGATTTCGCGATCTCCCCGCTTGACAACATGGGAGGCACAATCGAGCGTAAGGTCGGCGACCGACAAAAGATTGCTGGCTTTTCCAAAGGAGGTCCTCGTCATGGCTCGCAACCTGGCCGAGAGTTCTTCCAGGGAAAACGGTTTGACAAGATAATCGTTCGCGCCACTATCCAAACCCTTCACACGGTCCTGGATCGAATCTTTGGCGGTGAGAAAAAGCACCGGCGTGGTTTTCCCCATTTCACGCAGACTGCGCAAAACGGCATAGCCGTCGGCTCCCGGCATCATGATATCCAGAATCACCGCATCGTACTCGGTATAAGAAAGGATGTGGATGGCCTCTTCCCCATCATAACAACAATCGACGCTATATCCATCCGACGTTAGCTTTTTGGCTACGATGTCATTGAGGTCCCGTTCGTCTTCGGCTAATAAAACGCGCATAAATTTACCTCCTTTTTGTTCGCCATTTGGTGGGGGCTTTCGAGACCGCTTGGTACATAAAACGTTTTAATTATTATAACTGCTTTGGATTAAAATTTCATTAGTGTTTTAAATGAAGTGCCGACTAAAAATCAATCGCGCTCGTTGGTGCAGGCAAATAAAAACCAACCCTTCTCCAATTCATAGGGCGGCGACCGGCCATCGCTTATGCGGATAAAACATCAAATTAAATGGATCCTAAATATAAATTATTCCCTTATAAAAGACTGGGCGGCACGGCTCAAACACCGCATAAAAATAGCCAAAAGCCTATGCAAATAAAAAAGTATGGATCCGAGGCGGCCCAAGCCATACCCCAAAATGATCCATACTTTTGAAAACTATTGCCTTCTATGCCGGCATTCGACCTTGCGGGAAAAAATAGGTCAACGCTTTTGATCCTCTGAGGGATCCTTTTTCTTGGGCGCAGTCAAATAATTGAGCAATGCGATGCAACCGATGATGACAAGCGTAACAATAAAAATCCCCAACATGCCTTTGCCCATCAAAGGCAGGCTTTGCAAAAACAAATCGACTCTCATGAATACTCCTCCTTACGCGATAAAACCGAGCAACAACCCGCCCGCGATGACCGAGGCGATCTGGCCGGACACATTTGCGCCGGCGGCATGCATCAGCAGGAAGTTCTGGTTGTCTTCCTGCAGGCCCATTTTATGGACCACACGGGCCGACATCGGGAAGGCCGAAATGCCGGCCGCACCGATCATCGGGTTGATCTTGTTCTTTGAGAAAAGGTTCAAGAATTTTGCAAACAGGACGCCGCCGGCCGTATCGAAAACGAAGGCGACCAGGCCAAGCGCGAGAATGATAAGGGTTTCCACACTCAAGAATTGCTCTGCCCGCATCTTGGAGGCGACGGTGATGCCGAGAAGCAAGGTGATGAGGTTGGCGAGGGTGTTCTGGGCGCTCTCGCTCAATTGATTGAGGACGCCGCATTCGCGGATGAGGTTGCCGAACATGAGGAAGCCTACCAGCGCGACCGAGCGCGGCGCAACCAGGCCGGCAATCACGGTAATGAGGATGGGGAACAGGATCCGGGTGAGCTTGGAAACCTGCTTGGGTGCGTAGGGCATCCGGATCAGACGCTCCTTTTTGGTCGTCAGCAGGCGGATGACCGGCGGCTGGACGATGGGGACAAGCGCCATATAGGAATAGGCCGCGACAATAATGGCGGGTAGATAATCAGAATTTAAATAGGTGGCGACAAAGATGGAGGTCGGGCCGTCAGCCGCGCCGATAATCCCGATTGAAACCGCGTTTCGGATATCAAAGCCAAACAGCGAGGCCATGCTGACCGTAAAGAAAATGCCGAATTGGGCGGCCGCACCAAAGAGCATCAGCTTTGGATTGGAAAGGAGCGGGCCGAAGTCGATCATAGCGCCGATGCCGATGAACAGCAAGAGCGGGAACAGCTCGTTGCCCACGCCCGCATCGAACAAAATATCGAGCGCGCCGTGTTCTGTCTTGCCATTGATGACCTGCGTAATCGCACCCGAAAACGGCAGGTTGACCAAAATCGCGCCAAATCCGATGGGCAACAAAAGCGTCGGCTCCATTTTTTTGTAAATCGCCAAAAAAATGAGAATGCCGCCGATGGCCCACATGACGACCTGTTGCCAGGTGATCTGCAACAGGTTTTCATAAAGTACTTCCAAAAAAATAACCCCTTTCTATGCGGTGAGAGTCTTCATTCGCAATCCTTCAAAAAAAGACTTCGACTGCTGATGCAATCAAAGTCTCGCTTTTTCAAACAAGGGCGGGCCAAAGGCCGGACTGACGCCACATGTTACGGATTTTCCGCAAGCTACTCCCTTTTGGGTAAGTATACCATAACCCATCGGCAATTGCAATCCTTTGTTTATCTTGTTTCGCAGAATTAAACCCGGAAAATTTCAGATCCGGAGCGTTCATTGCGGTCGGTGGCGTGTTCGGACCGATGCCAAAATAGTAAATCCCCCATTATGCCTATTAGGGGATGGTTCCCAATCCAAGGTTACACCGGGAAGAGACGAGCCCTTTGTAGTTTGAATTTTTTAGAACATTTCAAGACCCCGCGGGCAATCCTCCCTTTGCCAAATGAAGAGGCAAAAAACGCTTGACAAATGCGCAAAAGAATGTTATGCTTTAAAGCACAAAAGTGACAGGAGGCTTTTCCATGGCATCAAAACGGCGCAATTCTTTTTGCTATTATTACGGTTCGTATTTTACGAAATACGGGCCTGCTTAAGCGTACCGTTCAAGCCATGGATTGATGCATGAAGCTTTGTTCGAACGCCGCCGGCCCCAACGAAGGGTCGGCGGTTTTTTATTTTAAAATTTTAGGAGGAAGCAGTATGATTTTAGTTTTGAAAGAAAATGTCACAGAACAGCAGGTCTCAAGTTTTGCAAAGCAATTTGAAGCGCAGGGCCTTGTCTGCCATGTGAGCACCGGCACCCAGACCACCATCATGGGCCTGGTAGGAGACACCTCCAAAATCGACATTGACGATGTCCGCGCCAATCCGTTGGTGGCCGACGTCAAGCGGGTAACCGAGCCCTACAAGGCCGCCAACCGCAAATTTCATCCGGCCGACACGGTCGTATCGTTCGCTGGGGTTAAAATCGGCGGGCCATATTTTGCCGTCATGGCCGGACCTTGTTCCGTCGAGACCGAGACGCAGATAATCGGCGTGGCTGAATCGGTCAAGCGAAGTGGCGCGACGGTTTTGCGGGGAGGGGCCTTCAAACCGCGCACATCACCTTATGCCTTCCAAGGATTGCATAGCGAGGGTCTCCGCCTCCTTTCCCTAGCGAAAGCCGCAACAGGTTTGCCGATCGTGACCGAAATTATGAACCCGGCGCATCTTGATTTATTCGATGACGTCGATGTTATCCAGGTCGGGGCCCGCAACATGCAGAACTTTGAACTGCTGAAAGAGTTGGGGCACTGCAAAAAGCCTATCCTTTTAAAGCGCGGGCTGGCCAACACCATAGAAGAGTTTTTAATGAGCGCCGAATACATCATGGCGGGCGGCAACAATCAGGTCATCCTATGTGAGCGCGGCATTCGCACCTATGAGACCTTTACCCGCAACACTCTGGATCTATCGGCGGTCCCAATTTTAAAACACCTTTCGCATTTGCCGGTCATTGTCGATCCATCTCATGCAACCGGCATTCCCTGGCTGGTGGAGCCGTTGTCAAAGGCCGCGATAGCCGCTGGCGCCGACGGCCTGATGATCGAAGTCCATAACGATCCGCCCCACGCTCTTAGCGACGGCGCGCAATCGTTGACGCCAGAGCAGTTCGATGCTGTCATGCATTCGGTGAAACGGCAACTGGAATTTGAAGGCCGAAATATGGTGTGCACACTTAAAAATTAGGAGTTAAAAATTGGTAATTCAGTAACATAATTTTAACTTTTAATCGACAAAAATTTGCGTTATGTAAACACAGCAACCGCCTAGTTTTGCCACTTATCCACCGAGATTTTCACCAATTTTAAGAAAATCTCAGCGAATTCAAGCCAGGCAACCGCAAAAACAGTGGATAACTCCGTGCATAAGTGGAATGATATTCAAAAAAATAATAATTGGAAAAATGGGGTTATGTCAATTTACTGGGCAGAAAGACAAGCCTTGACAAAAAATAGTTATTTACCTTTTTGTCACTTTGCGCTATAATAAGCATTGTTGAAATACGTTTATTGTGCAAATCTGACTTGAATCGGAAAGGAGTTTTCGTATGCGGTGTATCGGATTTAGGCGCTTCGGATTGATCGCATTGCTGGTCGTGTTGAGCCTGGTGACACTATGCCAATGCACTCCCAAACCGCAACCCGATGCGATTTCTCTGATGAAAACGGACGCTTTGACACCTGCCAGTATTGCAATGGAGCTGAAAGAGGCGTCCGGGTCCCAAGTGACCTGGGTGAGCCTTTCAAGCGATCAGCTTTCAAATTACTATGGATTTGCAGGGGAATCCCTTCAGGATTTTTGTGTTTATATCAGCGACTCTGAAGAACTTTCCAACGAAATCGCCGTCTTTTTACCCAAAGACAGCGATGCGCGGCTCCGTGTCCTCGATGGGATCAACCAGCGCATCAACAAGGTTGCGGCCACCTTCCGCAACCTCAGCGCAACCGAATACAAGAAAATTCAAAGCCGTTTGATTATGGAACTTGATTCCATGGTAATCCTCGCGGTCACAAATGACAGTGAACTGAGCTACAACATTCTAAAAGAGATGGGCGCGCAACAAATTAACGAAAACAGTGGGTCATAAGAGGTGGCGTTTTCCTCATTAAGCTCAAAGGATGCAATCAGCCAATCGGGTTTGAGAGGGGCATAGATGTTTTCAATTGCATAATGTTTAAGCGTTATTTGTTTTATCGAGTCGTGCTTTAGATGCGCCTTAAAACGGTCTAATGGAATGGATTGATGAGGGATTTTATGATTCAACAAGGATCCCGGGTCGCAATTATCGGTTGTTCTGACCCGCGCGCTGAAAGCAAACGCGAGGAGATTCGGGCGCTAACTGATATCTTGCAAGAATTGGGCCTTCGACCAGTGCTAAGCCAATCGCTCTTTGCTGGCGAAGGCGACGCTCCGGATGCTAGGGCAAAGGCCCTGATGCATTGCTACCTTGACCCGTCCATCCAAGCGATTTTTGATGTGTCGGGCGGAGATCTGGCAAATGAAATTCTGCCATTTCTTGATTATGACGGCATTCGGGCAAACCCGAAACCCTTTTTTGGATACAGCGACTTGACAACCGTTTTGAATGCGGTGCTACATAAATCCAGCTCGCCTGTGCATCTTTATCAGGTCCTGAATCTCGTTTGGGACAAAAGTGGCATGCAAATCAAGCGGTTTCGGCGGTCAATTTTGGAGGGGGCCGCAGACCTCTATACCTTCGACTATGAATTTGCCCAAGGCAATCAAATGTCGGGCGCCGTAATCGGCGGTAATTTGCGTTGTCTTTTAAAATTGGCCGGGACGCCTTTCCTACCAGCATTCGAGGGCAAAATTTTATTCCTTGAAAGTTATGGAGTAACGCAAAACCAAGTGCGCTCCCATTTGCATCAACTGCGTCAGATGGGTGTTTTCCGCCTTATCTCCGGCCTGCTTCTCGGCACCTTTACAAAACTGCAACAGGCGAATCCGGAGTGTTCGGTAGCTGAGCTCGCGCTCTCATGCATTGCGAACGGCGCTCTGCCGGTCGCCGTCACCCAACAAATAGGCCATTCAGAGGCGGCAAAATGTTTGGAGCTTGGCCGCGTGTATACGTTCTCGACTTAAAGTACTCGGAGGAATGCAAAATGGATCTCAAAGAAAAAATGCATAGCGGGGCGCTTTATTTGCCGCACGACCCCGACCTTTTACGCGAGCAATTCAGTTACCTCGACCGGCTGTACGATTTCAACCAAACCCGGCCGACAGAACTCCAAAAACGGGCCGAACTTCTTAAATCGATGTTTGCTGAAATCGGAGAGGATTGCTATATCGAGCCGCCGCTCCACGCTAATTTTGGCGGGCGCCATGTCCATTTTGGAAATCATATTTATGCGAATTTCAACCTGACTTTAGTAGATGACACACATATCTATGTCGGCGATCATACCATGTTCGGCCCAAACGTCACGGTGGCTACGGCCGGGCATCCCATTCTGCCCGAACTGCGGCGGCAGGGGTATCAATACAACGCTTCGGTGCGCATCGGCAAGAACTGCTGGATCGGCGCTGGCGCTGTGATTGTACCGGGCGTTACGATTGGGGACAATACGGTAATCGGCGCCGGTAGCGTCGTTACAAAGGATATCCCAGAGAATGTCGTAGCTGTCGGCAATCCCTGCCGGGTATTGCGCGCCATTGGAGAACGCGACCGGGAATATTATTTTAAAGAATTGAAAATACCAAAAGGCCTTTAAATCACACCGGCCTGTTGCCAATAGGCAACAGGCCGGTGTGATTTCGTCCCGCAGGTAACCGAATTTGGTTTACGGCACAATAAGGATACTACGGGGTTTGCTTTTAAAAAATAGGCTTCTATGCAACGCCCATGCCGGGGGAAAGGCGTTTTGCTCGTTCCCAATAGAAAGTTGGAATCAAAATGGTACATGGTTTTGCAAGCCAATCCGCCAGGGCAACTTTTTGGCGCAACGAGGGGGCTGGGGCAATAATAGGCCACATTTTTTCAAACCGCTCTATTCATGGCTAGGATTCGCGGTATATTCCATCTGCCCGACTGGTGAAAGGTCGGCCAGGTTATAAATCCCAAGGCCGTTCTCGCTACAAACATAAAAATAATCGCCGGAATAAATGGAACGCGGCACAAGTGTTTGCCAGGTATCGCCAAAGGAAACTTCCTTGCGCAAATAAAAGCCATCTTCGGCCGAATAGCCGTAAATCTGATAGGAATCATTGACGGGGAAAGCGATCAAATTCAGAGTGGAATCAATTAAAATGGCTTTGTGGTTATAAGTTGCATCCGAACAGGTCGCATCGATTTCAAGTGTATGCGATTCCTTGACTGCATATGGGTCGGAGGTGTCGAACATAGAGAGCTTGAGATGCTCTGTCTGGCTCCCTTTGGCGTTGGTCGAATACCCAAACCCAAACAGCAGATTTTCGGAATAAGGGTGCAAATAGCTCGAAAAGCCTGGAATTTTGAGTTCTCCCATGATCTTAGGCGCCGAAGGATCCGACAAATCGGCTGAAAACAGCGGATCGATCTCGCGGAAGGTTACAAAATAGGCGACATCCCCCAAAAATCGGACCGAATAAACCTGTTCTCCCTTCGCCAAACCTTCGATCTTGCCGGCGAGGTTTAAGTCACTGTCGAGAATATAAAGGTTGTTTTCGCTCTCAGACTTGACCTTGGTGACAATACTGCTTCCTTCCGGTCCACTGGCGGCCGAATACTCGACGGTTTCGTAGTGGTTCGTGGTCGTCACAAGGCGGAAATAACCCTCGAATTCATCGCAAGAGAACTGATTTAAAATGTCGCCGGGCACTTCGGCCTCGCCGGTCAAAGTAAGGATCCCATTTTCAAAGTGGATTCGCATGATGCGGGTGCAGTCGCGCAACGCACTGCCTTCTTCGATCTGATCGGTAGAGATCCAGTAAAGATTCTCTTTTGAAGCGTAAAGCGTTCCGCTCCAGCCGAGGAGACTGAGGGTCGAAGTCGTCTTTGCATTTTCTATATCAATAGCCGATGCAACGACATAGCAGTTGCTTTCTGCATCTGCGAGCAAGCGGATATCTTTTGGCGAAGCCGGTTCAGAATTGGCTTGCGCGTTTAAGGTCTCGCCAAAGCATGGCACAAAAGTTTCCGGCAATGTTTTTTCGCAATTGCGACTGGGGACGTCCTGGGTGAAAAGATACAGGCGCCCGTCGACAACGCGGGAATTGAGATAATACCCGGTCTGCCAAAGCTCGGTGATTTTCCGAGGCGAGGCCGGATCGGAGACATCATAAATCTCGGCGCCGGTGATCATTCTGTCGTCTGAGTCTTCCGCAGTCATATTTTTGCGCCTGACATTCGATTCATTTGTGCGCAAAACCACTAAGCGGTCACCCCAGAGATAGATCGACACATAGTCGCCTTTTTCGCCGGCAAAATCGGACTGCAACCGCGCGACCTGAGCCGACTGCGCGCCGTCCAACCGGCTGATGATCAAATCCTCCACTCGAATCTGATAGAGATATTCCCCATCCGTTTTAACCGCGTCGGCCTCGTCGACACCGGCGACCTGGGTGTTGGTCTGGCTGTACCGGTTTTGTTCAGAATCCCATTGCGCATCAGGTGCGGTTGAACCCGTCGAAGGCTCCTTTAGTTCTGTGTCTATGCCGAGATCGCCATTATAAAGAGTTTTATCTCGCATCGTTTTGACCGCTTCATAAAGCTCCTCATAGCTTGCCGTCTTCGCCTGGGTTACAACTGGCGAAGAGACATTCTCAATAGGCTGTTCCACCTTAGCCGGCCGCATCAGCCATACTGCGCTACCAATTAATACCAGGCTTAAAGCGACCGCGGCGGTGCGCACAGCCACCCTTTTGGCAACGCCCGCCCGGAGATTGGCACCATTTTCAAGCTTGCGACTGATATAAAACTTGAGAGCATCGTCGGCCTTGATTTTTTCGTTATCTGCACGATATTTCTGACGAAACATCCGGCATCTCTCCTTTCAGCTTTTGCTCGAGTTGCCGCCTGGCGCGGTAAAGCCAGGATTTGACCGTCGACGGACGGCTCGAACACAACTGCGCGATTTCGGCAACTGAATAATTTTCATAGTAGTATAGGTGAATCACGGTCCGATATTTCCGGGGAAGCCCTAACACGGCATAGTAGACCTCGCTATGCTCCTTCATTTCGGTATAGAGGTCGTCTTTCAGCCCGACGGTGCGGCGCATCCAGGCAGAGCCCAGCAAGCTTTTACTGCAATTGATGGTGGCCCGTATGAGCCAGGCTTTTCTGTGCGCGTCGTCTGTCATGTCCGCTTCATGCCGCAGGTACCGCAAAAAGACCTCCTGCAAAATGTCATCGGAATCATAACGGTTGCCAGTCCTGGCAAAGGCCAGCCGGTAGACCATATCGGCATACTGGTTAAAGACCGCATTGGCAGACGGGCGACAGTTCTCGTTCGTACGCAACGATTCTGTGTCCATGCTTTTGTCTCCCCCTTCACCAGCAATACTTTCGAGCAAGCCAAAAGGTTGCAAAAAAACCGCCTCGGATATTCCGAAGCGGTTTTTTGATAGAACTTTAAGCTTTGCCGACCGACCCAAACAGCTCCATTTTTTCCTTCACTGTCGCCTTGATGGCCTCATATCCGGGGGCCAACAGCTTGCGCGGATCAAAGCCCTTACCCTGCAGGTCCTTGCCCTCTTCGATATACTTGCGGGTCGCGGCCGCAAAGCTCAACTGGCACTCGGTGTTGACGTTAATCTTGCTGACGCCTAGATCGATCGCCTTTTTGATCATATCCTCCGGGATGCCGGTGCCACCGTGCAAAACAAGCGGCATTTTACCGGTCTTTTCCTGAACGGCAGCCAAGGTCTCAAAGCTGAGGCCAGCCCAGTTCTCAGGGTATTTGCCATGGATGTTGCCGATGCCGGCCGCCAACATGGTGACCCCGAGGTCGGCGATCATTTTGCACTCTTCCGGGTCGGCACATTCGCCCATGCCGACGACGCCGTCCTCTTCGCCGCCGATCGAGCCGACTTCTGCTTCAAGTGACAGCCCCTTTTCGCGCGTCATACGGACGAGCTCTTTTGTCTTTTCAATGTTCTCTGCAATAGGGTAATGGGAACCGTCGAACATGATCGAAGAAAAACCGGCCTCGATGCAGGCGAGCGCCCCTTCATAACTGCCGTGGTCGAGGTGGAGCGCCACCGGGACGGTGATGTTCAGGCATTCGAGCATCCCATTGACCATGCCGACAACGGTCTTATATCCCGCCATATATTTTCCGGCGCCCTCCGAGACGCCGAGGATCACCGGGGAATTCATCTCCTGCGCAGTCAGCAGAATCGCCTTGGTCCATTCGAGGTTGTTGATGTTGAACTGACCGACGGCGTAATGCCCCGCCTTTGCTTTTTCCAACATATCTTTTGCCGATACTAGCTTCATGTTTCTTTTTCCTCCAATATTTTGAATTTCGATTTTATTATAAACGAGCCTATCAAAAAAAGCAAGTTTACAATCAACGTTAAGAGCGGCCGTTTTGAATTTTGCAAGGAAGACTTCCAATGCAACCGCCTTGCGCCCTCGCTATAATAGAAGGGATCTTTGTCGAAAGGGGCGGGAAAATGGAACAACTCAACGGGATCTATGAAGAACTGGTCTGTCTCGTCGGCATGGAAATGACCCTCCGCATATACGGCCATTTTAAGGGCCAACAGGTCACCTTTCCCATTCGGCTCCTGTCGAGAAGTTATGTGGCCGACCGCATCGCCAAGGAATACAACGGCCGGAATTTGCCTGAATTATCTCGCAAATATGGATATTCCGAACGCTGGATCCGCGAATTATTGCGCGACACATCAAGGCAAAAGGCAGAGGGTGAATAAATGGCCTATTTTTTCTATGCTTTTTTGTGGGTCGCATCTGCTTTTATCATTTGCAGATGGAGACGATAATATTGTTTGACCGGCGCTTTTGCGCCGGTTTTATTTTTGTGGAAAATTCCAAATTCGTTGGAAAAACTTCGTCATTTATTCTAAATATCTAAATTTTTTCAAATAATTATTGTGTTTTCTGTAAAATATGTTATTCTTAAGTTAGAAGATTGACATGAATTATTGCGGTTATCATTCATGTCGATAAGAAGAGGGGGGTATTCTAATGCGGGGGATGCAGAAAAAAGCGATTGCGGTTTTATTACTTTTATGTATATTTTTCACCTTTAATGCAGGCGCAGTTACACCTGCACAGACGGACGAACTGCCGCCCTATTCGACAACCGAGATTATTGTAAAATATAAAACGGCGGCCGGCAATGCATCCGGTGCGCAAAAGAAACAGGCGAAAAAGCAAATCTGGAAAACCAAAAAACAGGAAATCGCTACTCGCACCGACTTGGTGCAGGTGGAAAGCATTGACCAAATGGAAAAAGCGTTGGCCGATTTGCAGGCCGACCCGAATGTAGAATATGCCGTACCCAACAGCAAAATAACGCCAGCCGAAGTGCCTGAGGTCGGCGGATGGGGCCTTGCAAATGCAGGCGAATCGGTCTTTGGTACGTCTGCCGTTGCCGGTGTGGACCTCAACAACACGCCGGCCCTCACACTGGCCGACGGGGAGGGGATTGTCATTGCCGTAATCGATACCGGCATCGATATGTCGCACCCCGATTTGCAAGGGAATTCCTATCAAAACGAAGCTGAGGCCGCAAACGGACAGGATGACGACGGCAACGGTTACATAGACGACACCGCCGGGTGGGATTTTGTCAATCAGAACGCTTCTGTGTTCGATGCCGGCGACGATTCGCACGGAACTGCCGTGGCCGGATTGATTGCGGCCGTCGCACCCGGCGCCGAAATTTTACCGCTTAAGGTGATGGAAGACGGAGAGGGCCGGGTTTCGGATGTCATTGAGGCGATTGAGTATGCCAAGGCGATGGGGGCAGAAGTCGTCAACTGTAGCTTTGGTGCGGAGGAATACAATTTTGCACTGAAAGAAGCCATGCGCACTTCCGGGCTTTTCTTTGTCTGCGCGGCCGGCAACGGCGGACCGGAAAGCCTGCGGTATCCAGCCGGTTTCGGGCTATCCAATGTCCTATCGGTCGGCGCGGTCGATTGCGCGGGTGTGCCCGCCGCCTTTTCCGGAACCGGCGAGCTCTACGCGCCCGGCCAGTACATTTTTACAACCGGCCTTAGCGGCACCTATACCTACGCCAGCGGCACTTCGGTGTCGGCCGCTTTTGTCACGGGTGCGGCGGCCCTGCTTTGCGAAGCCGTGCCCGAAATTGCCCCCTTTGAGATCAAATCCGCACTAAAAAACGGCGCTACTCCGCGCGGAAATGCGGCGCTTTCGCTGGTCGACGCCTATGCGGCGATCCAATGCGCGCTCCCGCTCAACTTTTTGCAGACGGAAGGCCGGCTGAGCGACGCGCTTGAGGCCGCTGAACTTCTCATTACAGCGCCGGTTGCTGAAATCCTTACGAAATTCGATATGTTTTCGGATTTGAACACGCAGGATCTGGCGGTATTGACAGAATTTTTCAGTGTTTCTGCGGCGGATTTGCAAACCTGCGCCGGCGCGGGGCTGAATCTGGCCGATTCGATCGTCGCCATTTACAGCGCAATTCGCGCCGAACTCTCCCTTGCAGAAACCCTCGATTTACTGGCGAGTTTTTCAGACGCAGAAGCCTTTGACGCCGCAATTGCGCATCTCGCCGACCTTAAAAAACTGCTCGATTTAAGCGAAACGGAAGAGGCGGATATCCTCAGCCTCGCCAAATCCGG
>CASFAP010000123.1 GCA_949292695.1 uncultured Eubacteriales bacterium
CCGACACTTCTCTGCGGTCGCCGGAAAGTTCGGCGCGCGTCATGCGGCCCCCACCGATCAAATTCGGATTAGGCACGATCGTCCACCTCCTCCGGCAATGCTCAACGTTTGCACACGATCCAGCTCGAATATTGCACCGACATTCAAATCATCGGAATAACGATTCGCTTCGCCGTCAAACCGGATCGAACCACTGCTGGGCGTTTCGATACCGGCGATCAGCTTGGCCATCGATGTTTTGCCGCCGCCGTTGGGGCCGGTGACGACGACGAGCTTATGGTCGGGAATCGTGAGCGTGATATCCTCAATGATTGCCTCGCCGCTAGGCAATTGCCAGGCGAGATGATCGAGTTGTAACATAGGCTGTTCCTTTCTATGATGCCCTGTGGGCAACCTCCGCCGCTTAAAACGGCAACTTGATATTTATTCTGATCCCATTTTACTATGTTATTCCGATTTTTTCAATAGGAATTTCACAGATTCCCCAAAAAATGCATTATTTTTCTCTTTTCGGCGCCAAAGCCTTGACCGATAAGGCTCGCATAGCGTTTAAGATCGCCAGCACCGCGACGCCGACGTCGGCGAAAACGGCCTCCCACATTGTAGCGACGCCAAGTGCACCGAGCAATAGAATGAGGCCTTTAACGGCCAAGGCGAAGACGATATTTTGCCGCACAATGGCGCGGGTGCGGCGAGACAGGCGGATGGCAAGGGCAATTTTTTGCGGGTCATCATCCATTAAGACAATATCGGCCGCCTCGATGGCCGCGTCGGACCCCATTCCACCCATGGCGATGCCGAGGTCGGCGCGGGAGAGGACGGGGGCGTCGTTGATGCCGTCGCCGACGAAGGCCAATTTTCCCGTTCGCCCGGGCGCCGATAGCAGGCGCTCGACCTGTTCGACCTTACCGGCCGGCAAAAGTTGCGTATAGACCTCATCGAGCCCCAGGGTTTTGGCGACCTCGCGGCCGACTGCGTCGGAGTCTCCCGTCAGCATGACGGTTTTTTCGATGCCGACCTTTTTAAGCGCCGCAACGGCTTCTTTTGCGGTGGGCTTGAGTTCGTCGGAAATCACGATGTGCCCGGCGTAGGCGCCGTCGATCGCGACATGGACGGTGGTCCCGACATGGTGGCAGGGGTGCCAAGTGACCCCGATTTCGTCCATCAGTTTATCATTGCCGACGCAGACGGTCCTCGCGTCGATTTCGGCGCGGATGCCGCGGCCTGCCAACTCTTCGACCGACTGGATGCGGTTCCCATCCGGCTCGAGGGAATAGGCCTCCCGCAGGGACTTGGCGATGGGATGGGTGGACTGGCTTTCCGCTAAGGCGGCCAGTTCCAGCAGTTCTTCCGCTGAGCAATCGTCGGGGTGGATGGCCGTTACATTAAACACGCCGCGCGTCAGAGTGCCGGTTTTATCGAAGACGACGGTCTTGACATCGGCCAAGGTTTCGAGGTAATTGCCGCCTTTGACGAGGATGCCGGCCTTCGAGGCGCCGCCGATGCCGCCAAAAAAGCTGAGCGGGACCGATATGACCAGCGCGCAGGGGCAGGAGATGACCAGGAAGATAAGGGCACGATGGATCCATTCGGTCCAGGCGCCGCCTGCGAAAAGCGGAGGCAATATGGCTAAAAATAAGGCGCCGAGGACAACGATGGGGGTGTAGTATTTTGCAAACTTAGAGATGAAGTGTTCGGATTTTGCCTTTTTGGCGCTCGAGTTCTCGACAAGATCCAAAATCTTTGAGACGGTTGAGGCCCCAAAGGTCTTGGTGACCTGCACCCGCAACAAGCCGTTCAAGTTGAGGCAACCGCTAATCACATCGTCGCCGGCCTTTACGTCGCGGGGCAGAGATTCGCCGGTCAGCGCCGCGGTATCGAGGGAGGATTCACCCTCGAGAATGACGCCGTCGAGCGGGATCTTTTCGCCGGGGCGGATGACGATGCGATCGCCGATGGCGACGGTTTCGGGGGAGACGGTTACGATCTGCCCGTCGCGCTCAAGGTTCGCGGAGTCGGGGCGAATATCCATCAAAGCGGCAATCGAACGGCGGGAACGGCCGACGGCATAGCTTTGGAACCATTCGCCGACCTGGTAGAACAACATAACGGCGACGGCTTCCGGGTATTCGCCGGTGCAAAAGGCGCCGATGGTTGCCAGCGACATCAAAAAGTTCTCATCAAAGACCTGCCCGCGGGCGATGTGCCTGAGCGCGCGCCAGAGCACATCCCAGCCCACGATGAAAAAGGGGACGAGGTAAGAAAGCAACCTGGCAACACCTGAGAGCGGCAGGAAAAAAGTCGCCCCAAAACAGATGCCGCCTGCGAGAATGCGCACCAGCATCCGCTTTTGTTTCTGAGTCATAACAAGGCCTTCTTTCTATAGATGCCCGAAAATGCGGGCCTTTTCGGGTTTATCCGATCAATTCGCAGTCGGGTTCGATCTTGCGGCAGGTCTTTTTGACCTGCTTTATAACCTCTTTTTCGTCGTCGGCATCGTATTGCAGGATTACCTTTTGAAGCAGAAAATTCACCTTGGCCGACGCAATGCCGTCAAGCGCATTTAGCGCTTCTTCCATTTTGCGCGCGCAGTTGGCGCAGTCGAGCCCTTCGATTCGATATGTTTTTTCCATTTGTGTTCTCTCCTTATTCTGTAATATGATCCATGCCCTGGCCCAAAATGCTATGGACGTGCCCATCGGCTAATGAATAGAACATGCTTTTCCCATCGCGGCGGCATTTGACGAGCTTGTTGGCCTTGAGCACTCTCAACTGATGAGATACCGCCGTTTGGGTCAGATTGAGCAGTTGCGCCATATCGCCGACGCACCGTTCGGCGTCAAACAGGCAGAATAGAATTTTGATCCGGGTGGAATCGCCAAAGACCTTAAACAGTTCAGCGAGGTCGTAAAGCGTTTCTTCTTGGGGCATTTTATTGCATGATGGCTCCTTCAATCGAATCACTCCTTTATAAACATATGAACATCTATTCATATATTATTACAATTCACTTGAAATGTCAAGCATTTTTGTAAAAAGATTTACAATAAAAAACGCTCGATTCCGGCCCTGTTCATTTCTGCAGAATGATCTGAATCGTTCCCACAAGAAAGTGCAAGTGTTTTGCACGAAAAAAAGGAGAATGAAAAACAATCAGAATAAAAAAGACTTGCAATTTTATGCTGTTTGTGGTAGACTATTAAAGCATTTGATTTCGCCTGACCTTACAGGTGGGTTTGATGCCGAATATTCGACATTGAAGCGGGCGGTCCTCTGCCTGAGGCAAGAACGTCTGGAAACATTAAGGAGGAAACAAAATGGATGCTGTCAAGCAACTGACTGCCGGTATGCTCAAAGAAGATGCGCCCAAAGTGGAAATCGGTAGCACCGTGCGTGTGCACGTAAAGATCCGAGAGGGTGAGCGCGAGCGAATCCAGGTCTTTGAGGGCACTGTGATTGCGAAAAACAACAGCGGGATCGCCGAAACCTTTACCGTGCGGCGCGTTTCGTATGGCGTCGGCGTAGAGCGCGTTTTTCCCGTTCATTCGCCGAATGTCGCAAAGGTGGAACTTGTCCGCAACGGCCGTGTGTGCAGAGCCAAGCTCTATTATCTGCGGGACCGTGTCGGCAAATCGGCCAAAGTCAAGGAACAAATCGGTTAATTTGCTTGGAAAGGGGGACGCAGGGTCTCCCTTTTTCTATATTTGGAACTGAGGTGAATCGCGTGGGATTTTGGCAAAAACGCCGCCAGAAAACCAAAGAGGCGGAAGAGACGACCTGGACCGAAGAATTGTTCGAATGGGCTGACGTGATTGTCACGTCGGTCATTGCGGTCGTTATTATCTTTACTTTAATCTTCAAGGTGGTGTCGATCCGCGGCGATTCGATGCTCGATACCGTGCATGAGAACGATAAAATCATCATCACCAATATCGGTTATACGCCAAAAAACGGGGATATTGTGGTGATTTCGCGGAATATGGATAACTCAATCGAAGACACTTCCTCCGATTCGAGCCCCATCATCAAGCGGGTGATTGCGACAGCAGGGCAGACGGTCGATATCGATTTTGCGTTAGGCGTCGTATATGTCGACGGCGTTCAGCTCGACGAGCCCTATGTCAAAACGCCCACCAATCTTTCCTATGACGTCACCTTCCCGGTGCGGGTGCCCGACAATTGCATCTTTGTGCTGGGAGATAACCGCAACGATTCGCTCGACAGCCGTTCGAGTGAAATCGGCGACGGGGGGATGATCGACGTCAGGTATGTGCTGGGGCGCGCGGTCTTCCGCGTTTTTCCATTCAATCGGTTCGGAGGGCTAGAATGAGCGAGGCGCAAAACATTCAATGGTTTCCGGGCCACATGGCCAAGACGCGGCGGGAAATTTCGGCCAGTTTGGCGCTTGTGGATGCCGCGGTGGAGATTGCCGACGCGCGCATCCCTATCAGTAGCCGCAATCCGGAGCTGGAAGATATTTTGGCCGGTAAGCCTCACATGATTCTTTTAAATAAAAGTGATATGGCCGACGCGGGCGTGACCGCTACGTGGATTGCGCATTTTGAGCGCGCTGGTCTGCGCGCCTTTGCCGTCGATTGCCGAAGCGGCAAGGGGCTCGGAAGGTGGAAGGCCGAGGTGCATGCGCTGTTGGCCGACCGGCTCGAGCAGTACCGCGCCAAGGGTATGGTCGGCAAGCCGTTGCGGGTCATGGTCGTCGGCATTCCCAATGTCGGCAAGTCCTCTTTTATCAACCGGATGTGCGGCGGCGCCCGCGCCAAGGTCGAGGACCGGCCGGGGGTGACGCGGGGCAAGCAGTGGTTTCGGATCGACAATACGCTGGAACTGCTGGATACGCCGGGGGTGCTCTGGCCGAAATTTGAGGACGCGGCGGTGGGAGAGCATCTGGCCTTTACCGGCGCTGTGACCGATCGGGTCATTGATACCGAGCTTTTGGCCGTTCGGCTGTTGGAAGTGCTGTCGGCCCATTACATGGAGCGCTTGACGGCGCGATATGGCGTCCAGCCCGATGCGCCCTACGAACTGCTGTGCGCCATCGCCAGACGGCGCGGCATGGTGGTGCGCGGGGGAGAGGCCGACACCGAGCGGGCCGCCAACATGTTGCTATCGGAATACCGCGACGGGAAACTGGGCGGCATCACTTTGGAAAGGCCGTGAGACCATGCCGGATTATCGTTTGGAACAGTCCTGCAGAGAGAAAGGGTATTCGCGCATTTGCGGCGTCGACGAAGCTGGGCGGGGGCCATTGGCCGGGCCGGTCTATGCCGCCGCCGTTATTTTGCCGTTTGAGGCTACGATCGACGGGCTCGACGACTCCAAAAAACTGAGTGAGGCAAAGCGGGAGGCCCTCTTCGACGAGATCCGTGAGGTGGCGGTCAGCTTTGCCGTCGCTTCCGCATCGGTCGAGGAAATCGAAGCCTTGAATATTTTGAAGGCGACCATGCTCGCCATGGAACGGGCGGTCGCGGCGTTGAAACCGGCGGCCGATTTTGCACTGATCGACGGCAACAGGACGCCGGCCGGCCTGCGGATTCCAGGTTGCGCCGTTGTCAAGGGCGACGCAAGGTCGATGTCGGTGGCGGCGGCGTCGGTTCTCGCCAAGGTCAGCCGGGACCGGTTGCTCAAAGAATATCATGCGCGCTATCCGCAGTACGGCTTTGACCGGCACAAAGGCTATGGCACTAAGTTGCATATCGAGCGCATCCGCCAATATGGCCCGTGCGAAATCCACCGGCCGTCTTTTTTGACCAAAATCCGATGAGCGAAAAACTGGCTTTGGGCAGGCGCGCCGAACAGATGGTAGCCGATTATTTATCCTCCCGCGGATTTTTCATTGTCGCCCGGAATTTCCACAGCAGGTACGGTGAAATTGATATAATCGCCGAAGACGATACATATATTCTGTTTGTGGAGGTCAAGGCGCGGCGGGCCGGATCCATGGTGCTACCCCAAGAGGCGGTCGACGCCGCCAAACGCCGCAAGATTTGCCTGACGGCGCAGTGGTACCTCCAAAAAAGCCGGAGCCGTTTGCAACCGCGCTTTGACGTTGCGGCGGTCACCGTAGAACAACGCGGCGGCCGACCGGCATACCGGCTTCATTATGTGGCGAACGCCTTTCAACCGGAGGATGCGCATGGATTATTTTGACCTGCACTGCGATACCCCATCGGTCTGCTTTCGAGAAGATGCTTCGTTTTTAGAGAATGATCTTGCCGTTTCGGGGCGGCAGGGCGACTGTTTTGCGCGCTGGACGCAGGTCTTTGCCATCTGGATTTCGGAGGATCAGCCCGATCCCTTTGCGCACTACCGGCGGGTGTTGGGCGATTTTAAAATGAAATTCTCAAAGCCCTTTTGCACTGCGGCGAGCGAAGTGGAGGCGCCGAGGAGCGGCATTCTAGCGGTCGAGGGCGGCGCGTTGTTAGAGGGGGACCTGTCGCGCCTGGATCAGCTTTACTGCGACGGAGTGCGGAGCCTGACGCTGACCTGGAACGGGCAAAATGAAATCGCATCAGGATGCCAGGCCAGCGGCGGTTTGACCGAGTTTGGCAAAAGGGTTGTCGCGCGCCTCAACCGGCTCGGGATTGCAACCGACCTTTCGCACTTGAATCCCGAGAGCTTTTGGGATGCGCTCGAGCGGGCCGACTGGCCGATTGCCACACATTCCTGCCTGCAGGCTTATTTTGAACACCCCAGAAATTTGACGGATGAGGCGCTCAAAGCCATCGCAAAAAAGGGCGGCATCATCGGGCTGTGCTTTTACCCCGCTTTCTTTGGTGGCAGAGCGGTGCATGAGGCGCTTTTTGCACAAATCGTGCACATGCTAGAGCTAGGGCTCGGCGACGCAATTGCGCTCGGAAGCGATTTTGACGGCGCGGAGATGGATCCGATGCTTTGCAAAGTCGGCCAGGTGCCGGCACTGTATGCTGATTTGTGTGAACACGGGATAGAAGAAACGATATTGCAAGGCATTTTTTATGAAAATGCGGCGCGCTTTTTCAAGAAGCTTTTGACAAATGGTTGCCGATAAGATAAAATGAAGCCAGAGTGTTCACAGTTTGGAGGTCCAATATGCAATATATTAGTACAAGAGATTCCTCAGTCCGCGTTTGTGCGGCGCAGGCCATTGCGCAGGGCATATCGCGCGAGGGCGGTTTGTTCGTGCCCGAATCGATTCCGAAGCTATCAAAGGAAGACTTTGAACAATTGCAAAAGATGGATTATATTGGCCGCGCCAAAACGGTGCTGGGGCTTTATCTGACCGATTTTACGGCTGAAGAAATTGACCGCTGTGTGCGCGGGGCCTATAGCGGCACGTTTGATGCGGACAAGCCGGCGCCACTCCGGCAGTTGCGCGACGGCGTCTGGATGCTCGAACTATGGCACGGGCCGACCTGCGCCTTCAAAGACCTGGCGCTCCAGCTGTTGCCCCATCTTTTGACGACATCGGTTGCAAAGGTGGCAAAGGGGCAAAAGACCGTCATTTTGGTGGCGACATCGGGCGACACCGGCAAGGCGGCCCTCGAAGGCTTTAAAGATGTCGAAAATACCGAGATCATTGTCTTTTATCCCGAAGACGGCGTCAGCCCCATGCAAAAGTTGCAGATGGACACGCAGGACGGGGAAAATGTTTTAGTCTGCGCCATTGCGGGCAACTTTGACGACGCGCAGTCGGGCGTCAAAGCAATTTTTACCGATGAAAAGATGCGGCAACAGCTCAGCTACAAAAACATGCCATTCTCAAGCGCAAACTCCAGCTACTGGGGCCGGCTTGTGCCGCAGATTGTTTATTATGTATCGGCTTATTGCGACCTATTAGAGCGCGGCGAAAACCTGCAAAGCG
This sequence comes from uncultured Eubacteriales bacterium, assembly GCA_949292695.1. GTDB lineage: Bacteria > Bacillota > Clostridia > Oscillospirales > Acutalibacteraceae > CANQSG01. The sequence continues at coordinate 7,859 of CASFAP010000123.1, forward strand.
GGTTTAACGTCGTCGTGCCCACCGGCAATTTCGGCAATATCCTGGCGGCCTATTACGCCAAAGAAATGGGGGTGCCGATTGCCAGGCTGATTTGCGCCTCCAACGCCAACCATGTTTTGACCGACTTTATTTCGACCGGCATTTATGACCGCAACCGCCCCTTTTACACGACCCTCTCGCCCTCGATGGACATCCTGATTTCGAGCAACCTCGAACGGATGCTGTTCGAGCTTTGCGGGCGGGACGATAAGACGGTTGCCGGCTGGCAGGCGGACCTTGCGAACTCTGGCCGATTCCAGGTGAGCGATGAAGTTTTAAAGGGCTTGCAGGCATTGTTTTCGGGCGGCAGTTGCGATGACGAAGGCACAAAGCAGACCATCCGCGATGTTTTTGCGGCAACGAATTATTTGAGCGATACCCACACGGCAGTCGCACTCTCGGTGTATGAGGCCTATCGCAAAAATACCCAAGATACGGTTCCGGCAGTCATTGCTTCAACAGCCAGCCCTTATAAATTTGCCGCCAGTGTTCTGGAGGCTCTGGGGCTTAAAGTGCCGGCCGATCCGTTCGAGGCGTTGGAAAAACTCTCGAGCGTTAGCGGCACTCCGGTTCCGGCGCCGATTGAAGCCCTCAAAGGGAAAACGCCGCGCTTCTCGAACCGGATCCAAGGGCAAGAAATGCGTGAATTTGTTCTAAAACATCTGGGTGTCCATTAAAAAAATACCCGACATTAAGTCGGGTATTTTTCTTAGAGACCTTCCTTGGCTCTAAAGGTCGCGCAAGCAGTATCGGAGCAATCGCAGGCATGGCCTTTGCAATTGACTTCGATGCAACCGGCTTCGCAGAGGTTGTCGCCCTTGTGATACACACAGTTGGTGACTTCGCATTTGATGCCGGCGATGGGCTTGCAATCCGTACTACAATTCGACATGAGAATCCTTCCTTTCAGACCTTTTTGGGTCCGAATTTAGTATGTCCGAGATTGCGAAAAAAAGTCTGAAAATATTTGGAAACGGAGCGAGCTTATGGCGATTTACGCCTTATCCGATCTGCATTTATCTTTTTCAGCCGACAAGCCGATGCATATTTTTAAGGGCTGGGACGACTATGAAAATCGCATCCGGCGAAATTGGATGCGGCTCGTGCGCGAAGAAGACGCGGTCGTCTTGCCCGGCGATCTTTCTTGGGGTTTGAAATTGGAAGATACGCTGGAAGATTTTCGGTTCCTAGAAAATTTGCCCGGCCAAAAATTCATCCTCAAGGGCAACCACGATTTATGGTGGACCTCAAAGAAAAAAATGGAAGATTTTTTTGCGGCAAATGATCTTCATTCCATCCGCATCGTGCACAACAACGCGTATCCGTTCGAGGGCGTCGCCATCTGCGGGACGCGCGGCTGGGTCTATGACGGGACGGCCGAGGCCGACCGCAAAGTGATCCTGCGGGAGGCGGGAAGGCTGAGGACCTCGCTGGAAGCGGCATTGGCCACAGGACTGCCGCCGGCCGTTTTTTTGCACTATCCGCCGGTGTATGGCGAGAATGTCTGCGAAGAGATCGTTTCGATTTTAAAGGCGTATGGGATTGCCGACGTATATTATGGCCACATTCATGGGAATGGAATTTACAACGCCGTGCGGGAATATGAAAGGATAAAATTACATTTGGTTTCGTGCGATTGTGTGGATTTTACACCAGTTCCGGTGCAAATTCGATGAATTTTTGAAAATTCTGGAGAATTCGTAAAAAAGCACTGGAAATATGCGCAGTGCTGTGTTATAGTAGCATGAGATAAGGTTAACACGGAGGTACAAAAAATGAGTTTAAAAGCATCGAAAAAGGTCGATACCAACCGGTACGAACTTGAAATTACCATTGACGGGGCGGCTTTTCAAGACGCAATCAAACAGGTTTACCGCAAAAATGTCAAAAAAATGAATGTGCCGGGCTTCCGCAAGGGCAAAGCGCCGCAAAGCATCATTGAAAAATATTACGGCGAATCGGTCTTTTATGAAGACGCTTTGAATCTTTTGTATTCTGACGCGCTCGATGCGGCCGCCGAGGAGGCCGGCGTTGAGATCGTCAACGATAAAATGGACTTTGATCTCGTTTCCATCGGCAAAACCGGCGTTGATTTTAAGGTTACGTTGACAACCGTTCCGGAAGTTGAAGTCGGCACCTACAAGGGCCTGAAGGCCGAGCGCGTCATCCCGAACGTCACGGATGACGAGGTGCAGGCCGAACTCGACCGCATGGCCGATCGCAACGCGCGCATGGTGGCTGTGGAAGACAGGGCCGCAAAGCTGGATGATATTACGGTCATCGATTTTGAAGGCTTTGTCGACGGCGCCGCATTCGAGGGCGGCAAGGGTGAGTCTTATACGCTGACGTTGGGCTCGGGCCAGTTTATCCCCGGCTTTGAAGACCAGATCGTCGGGCATAACATCGGCGATGAATTCGAAGTGAGTGTCGAATTCCCGAAGGACTATCAAGCCGAGGAGTTGGCCGGCAAGCCCGCGACCTTCAAGGTAAAGCTTCACGAGATCAAAGAGCGCGAACTGCCGGCGATCGACGATGAATTCGCCAAGGATGTCAGCGAATTCGATACGCTCGACGCGCTGAAAGAAGATATCAAGGCGAAGGCTCTGTCGCGCAAGACCAAAGCCAGCGATGACGACGTCGAAAACCAACTGATCGATCAATTGATTGAGGGCATGAAAGCCGAGATCCCCGAGGCCATGTACAACAACCGGCTGGAGCAGAGCGTGCGGGATTTTGAGTACCGCTTGCAGATGCAGGGGATGAATCTTGACCTATATTTGCAAT
>CASFAP010000124.1 GCA_949292695.1 uncultured Eubacteriales bacterium
AGCCGCCGAAGGCGGCGGCCGCCCGCCTTGGCTTCCAGTAGCCCATGTACTGTTTGACCGCGCGGCGTAGTGTTTGAACGCCATTCGTTTTCGACCATGCAACAGTGTTTTTTCGACAAAGTTTGAGCGCGTATGATTGACGAAATACCACATATAGTATATAATATTCCTGACAGTTTGGATAAGGGTGATATTTAGATGGCAAAAAAGACTGCCGCGTATACCAACGAGAGCATTACAAAACTGGAAGGCCCCGACCGCGTCCGCAAACGCCCCGGCGTTATTTTCGGTTCCGACGGGCTGGACGGTTGCGAGCACTCGGTCTTTGAAATCATTTCGAACTCGATCGATGAGGCACGCGAGGGCTTTGGCAACAAGATCCTGATCACACGCTACCAGGACCTCTCCATCGAAGTGCAGGACTTTGGGCGGGGTGCGCCGGTCGATTTCAACAAGAATGAGAACTGCTATAACTGGGAACTGCTCTACTGCGAGCTCTACGCCGGCGGGAAATACACCACCAATGACGGCGGCAACTACGAGTTCTCGGTCGGGCTCAACGGTTTGGGCCTGTGTTCCACGCAGTATTCTTCCGAATATATGGACGTTGAAATCAAGCGGGACGGCTACCAGTATAACCTCCACTTTGAAAAGGGGTACAATGTCGGGGGGCTCAAAAAGGTCCCCTACAGCGGGAAAGACACCGGTACCAAAACGCGCTGGAAGCCCGACCTTGACGTCTTCACCGACATCCGCATCCCAACCGAATACTATCTCGATGTAATCAAACGCCAGGCCATTGTCAACGATGGGCTGAAGTTCCTGTTCCGCGATCAATTGCCAGACGGAAAGTTCAAAGAGTATGAATTTTGCTTTCAAAACGGCATCCGGGATTATGTGACCGAATTTGTCGGGGAAGAGGGCTTAACTGGCGTCCAGTTCTGGCAGACCGAGCGCAAGGGGCGGGACCGGGAGGACAAGCCCGAATACCGCGTCAAGCTCAACGTGGCGCTTTGCTTTTCCAACCGCCGGCAACTGAAAGAGTATTATCACAACTCGAGCTGGCTCGAGCACGGCGGCGCGCCTGAACGGGCGGTGCGGTCTGCCTTTGTGGCCCAAATCGACGCCTACCTCAAGCAGACCGGAAAATCCCAGAAAAACGAGAGCAAGATTTCGTTTTCGGATGTCGAGGAATGCCTCATCTTGGTGATCTCCTCCTTTTCGACCCAGACCTCCTATGAGAACCAGACAAAAAAGGCCATCACCAACAAGTTTATCTATGAGGCGTTGTCGGACTTTTTGCGGCATCAACTCGAGGTCTATTTTATTGAAAACAAGGCTGACGCCGAAAAAATCGCCGAACAGGTGCTCATCAATAAGCGGAGCCGCGAGCGCTCGGAGCGGGAGCGGATCAACCTCAAAAAGACGCTTCAGACCGGCAACGACATGGCCAGTCGGGTGCCGAAGTTCGTCGACTGCCGGAGCCGCGACACCGGCATTCGCGAGCTCTTTATCGTCGAGGGCGATTCGGCGCTCGGCTCCTGCAAGCTGGCCCGCGATTCGGAGTTCCAGGCCATCATCCCGGTCCGGGGCAAGATCCTCAACTGCTTAAAGGCTGAATACGACAAGGTCTTTAAAAACGAGATCATCACAAATCTTATCAAGGTGCTGGGGTGCGGCGTGGAGGTCAAATCCAAGGCCAACAAGGACCTTTCCAACTTTGACCTCGACAATCTGCGTTGGAATAAGGTCATCATCTGCACCGATGCCGATGTCGACGGCTTCCAGATTCGGACGCTCATCCTGACGATGCTCTATCGCCTGATGCCGACGCTGATTTTGGAGGGCAAGGTCTACATCGCCGAGACCCCGCTTTATGAAATCGCCACAAAAGAAAAGACCTATTTTGCCTACGACGAAAAGGAAAAAGTAGAGATCTTAGAGCTGATTGGAGAAGCCAAATACACCCTGCAACGTTCGAAGGGACTCGGTGAAAACCAGCCGGATATGATGAACCTGACGACCATGAACCCCGCGACGCGGCGGCTTGTCAAGGTCCTGCCCGACGACGCTCAGCGCACGAGCGAGATGTTCGATCTGCTCCTCGGCAACAATTTGGAGGGGCGCAAGGATTTTATCGCCGAAAACGGGTATCTTTATCTGGACGAGGCTGACATCAGCTAAAAAAGGAGTAAAAACATGGCGCCGAGAAAAAAAGAACCGAAACAATCCAAAACGCCAAACAGCAACGCCTATATCGCTGGCGCTGGTATGGTGGTCGAACAGCCCATCACCGAAACGCTCGAGACCAATTATATGCCTTACGCTATGAGCGTCATCGTATCGCGGGCCATCCCGGAGATCGACGGCTTCAAGCCCTCCCACCGCAAATTGCTCTACACCATGCACCTGATGGGCCTGCAAAACGGCGCCAGGGTCAAAAGCGCGAACATTGTCGGCCGCACCATGCAACTGAATCCCCATGGCGACGCCGCGATTTATGATACCATGGTTCGACTTTCTGAAGGTAATCAGGCGCTTTTGCACCCCTTTGTCGATTCAAAAGGGAGCTTCGGCAAATCCTATTCGCGCGACATGCAGTGCGCCGCCGCGCGTTACACCGAGGCAAAACTGGCCCCCATCGCCAGCGAGTTGTTTGCCGACATCGATAAGGACACGGTCGATTTTGTCGACAACTATGACGCGACCATGAAGGAACCGACCCTTTT
>CASFAP010000125.1 GCA_949292695.1 uncultured Eubacteriales bacterium
AAGCAGAGTCTGATTTCCTACATTGCTGGATTTTATAACCCAATTAGACCTCACTCTCACAACCATGACCTTTCTCCAAATCAAATGGAAGACCGCTATTTCGCTAATTTCACTTGTCCACTTTATTGACTATAGTCCAAAGCTCGTGTGCTACCGTTTCCTGGTTGATATCGTGTTCTTCCCGCATCATCCGTAGCCTCACTTGAAACCCTTCCACGACCCGCACATCGCCTTCCCTTATGCTGTCTCTTCCGCTTCTTTCTTTTGTAACCTTTCGCTCACTGCATTGAGTAACTTGCTATCTGCTCTCCACTGGCCGGTACAATTCCTGCAACGTCCTCGGGCTCCGGCTGTCCCCCCTAAAAAACTCACTCGGTGCTACGCCGAAGTAAACGCGAACCTCCAACGGTCCCTCGAATGCTGGCGTCGATTTTTCCGATACGAGGTTGATATATAACTTTTGCTTCTTCCAAGCTCATAACGCATCTGATATTCCGATACGTGTTTCTCCATTCGCAATTGGGTATCTGGTTTCGCATCCGTTCGCGCATTTTTTCTATCCCGTCCAATAATTCCCATGCCTTTGACAAGATTATACTTCCTTTGCGCCTTTTGCCTTCCCACGCTCAATTGTCATTTTGCGCCTTTTGCCCTCGTTGTTTTTTCCTTTTTCTTTCTCTTATGCGTTCTATAAATTCCAATTTCTTTCACACTTTTGTGGCCTTATTATATCCCCTTTTTTCCCTCCTGTCAACTCTTTTTTTACCTTTTATTATCTTTTTTTTGTTGAAATTTGAATTTAGCAGGAAAATACTTAAAACAAAAATGCTCTGCCGGATCTCGACAGAGCATTTTCAAACGCAAGTTGTTTTGCAGGCAGGAGTGCAACTCAATGCAATTTATCCCTTTGCCCTTCAGTGGGTTGCATTCGGACAGTATACAGGAAAAACAAACCGCCTACAACAAACAGGACGGCCAAGGCGCCGACCCCAAGGTTGACGCTTCCAGTGAGTTGGCTTACAACTGATACAGTGATAGTGCCAAAAAAGGAGGCGCCTTTCCCGCAGATGTCATATAATCCGAAATATTCTCCGGCCTTTTCGGGTGGGATGATGCGCGCAAAATACGAACGAGACATCGACTGAATCGCACCTTGAAAAAAGCCGACTAATACGGCCAAGATCCAAAACTGATACTGCGCCTTTAGACCAATGGCGTAAAGCGTAATCGCAAAATAAGCGCCGATGCAGATCGGAATGAGGCGAGAGGTGGCAAACCGTTCGGTCAATCGCCCGAAAAGAAGTGCGGCGGGGAAGGCTACAACTTGGGTAGTCAGCAATGCCAACAAAAGGCCCGTGGTATCCATGCCGAGCGCGGTTCCGTAAGCCGTCGCCATATCAATGATGGTATAGACACCATCTATGTAAAAAAAGAATGCAATTAAGAAAAACAAGATTTTTTTATTCTGCTTCAGTTCACCAAAAACCCTGCCAAGCCGCCGAAAGCTTTCGCGCCCAGGGTGTTTGACAGCGGGGACCGAGTATTTTTGCTGATAGGACCGGAAAAGAGGAATCGTTAAAAGAACCCACCAGACGGCGATGAGTAAAAATGCAAAGAACATGGCGAGTTGCATGGAAAGGCCAATGGCGTCGTAGAACAGCACAAGCAAAAGCGCAAGCAAAAATGGAATGCAACTGCCGATGTACCCCCAAGCGTATCCGTGCGCTGAGACCTTATCCATACGCTCGGGGTCGGTGATATCGGTCAGCATGGAATCGTAAAATACGAGGCTTGCGGAATAGGCTGACTTGGCAAAGACAAATAGTAATAAGAACCAAATCCAAGAGCTGATCATACCAAGCGCGATGCAACTGACGACACCGAGCAAAACCGAAATGGAAAAGAGCCGCTTTTTCCAGCCTGGAAAATCGGCGATTGTACCAAGCACTGGGCCGCACAATGCCACAACTAGGGTTGCGGCAGAGGTCGCATATCCCCAATAGGCGAGATAGTCCACTTCTGAAAGGCCGGCGTTGTCGGCGAGCGCATTGAAATAGATGGGCATAATCGTTGAGACGAGCAAGGTGAAGGCCGAATTGCCGACGTCGTAAAGCACCCAGTTCCGTTCGGGTCTGCGCAATTTAAACTGCATAATGGCTTTCCTCCTCCACGCTTAAAATAGGAATTTCCCGGTAGGTCTCATTTGGCCCAAAGGTCGCATTCAAGGCTTCGGGCAGAGGATGCTCGGCCGTAAGGCAGGGCAAATATGCATCTGTTAGTTGCAGGCAGGTATCAACCGCCTTATGCATTAACTTTTTAAGGCGCAGGTTGCTGTCTGCGCAAGCAGGATTCGGAGAAGGATTTACAAGCATTCCGTGCATGCTTTCATAATGGCCCGAAAGGCGAAGGATGCCTTTGATAAAATTGCGCTTAAAACTGTGAGGTGCCCGCAAGAGCTTATGGTAAAAGAGCATGGAGCGAAGGGCCTTATCAACCTGCTTTGGCGTGACGCTCGGGAAAAATGGGGCGATAATCTGCGCGCTGAACGCCGAGGTGTGAAGATGCCCTGTTGCCAAAAAGCGCAATGGATCGAGCCCGCGTTCGACCATTAAACTGCGGTCAAATTCGGTTTCAAGCTCCGAATGGCTAACGCCGCTCACCTGAATTTTGCGTTCAATGTAACTGTGGCAGGCGCTGTCCAGCGCAAAGTGACACAAAAACCCCAAAAGATAGGCTTCGCGCGCCGCAAAAAGGTTTTCCGGGCCGCCTCGAACCAGTGTAGCGGCCGGGCCAAAAAAGGTTGCGGCCGGTTCATCGTGCAGATTGTAGCCGATTGAATTGATAGCGTTATGGGACAAAGGATGATAATAAAACAAAAGATCTGGCCCGTGCAAACCGATGGAAAAAAGATCGCGATGGGCACAAACGGTCTTTTGCAGGGTTTCAGAATAACGCGAAAATACCAATTCTCCGAACACAGCATGTGCGTAAGTAGAAGGCATAACGAGTTCCTCCCAAATAGGTTTCTAATATAATTGTAACATAGATTCCGTCAAATTTCGAGAAAGAAGCGTAAAAAATTTACAAAGTATAAGTAAACCATAATGAACGGAATAACCATTACTACACTCTATAGAACCGGCTAATGTCCCTTTGCCAAAGCGATTGATTGCCTATCATGACTATAAGATTAACCAGCAAATATATAAGGCGCCCATACAATTCTTTGTATAGGCGCCTTATAGAATATTACTTGCGCTTTGAATAAAAAACTTACTATTTTAATGATTTAAAAGCGTTTTACCATCCATTTCAGGCGGTTGCGCGAGCCCTAAAAGATCGAGTATCGTTGGCGAAATGTCGCACAGGCGTCCGCCGGCACGCAACGCACATTGCTTTCCAATGACAGCAAAAGGAACGGGATTGGTGGTGTGAGCTGTAAAGGGTTCGCCGTCGGTGTCCAGCATTTGGTCTGCGTTGCCGTGATCGGCTGTTAGGAGCATGACTCCTCCCATTTTTAGCGTGGAATCCGCGACACGGCCGACGCAGGTGTCAACGGCTTCGACAGCTTTAACGGCGGCCTCGAAGACGCCGGTGTGCCCGACCATATCGCAGTTGGCGAAGTTAAGGATGACGACGTCATATTTTCCGCTTTCGATGGCTTCGCAAACCTTATCGCAGACCTCAAATGCGCTCATTTCGGGTTTTAGGTCATAGGTGGCAACCTTCGGAGAAGCGACTAGAATGCGGTCTTCCCCTTGGAACATAACCTCCTGGCCACCGTTGAAAAAGAAGGTTACGTGCGCATACTTTTCGGTTTCGGCAATGCGTAACTGTGTCAGGCCCTTGTTTGAGAGATATTCCCCAAGGGTGTTGGTCAAGGTTTGCGGTTTAAAGGCAACTTCGACGTTCGGCATGGTTGCGTCATATTGGGTCATGCAGACAAAAAACACCTTTTTTTGCCCGCCGATTCGCTCAAAACCGGTGAAATCAGGATCGACCAACGTGCGAGTGATTTCGCGGGCGCGGTCAGGCCGGAAATTAAAGAAAATAACGCTGTCGCCGTCTTTGATCCGCTCGGTCCCCGCGACAACAGTCGGCAGGACGAATTCGTCGGTTAAATGTTTGCCGTCGCCGTCGATGGTTTCATAAGAAGCGCGAACGGCCTTGGCCGCATTGTCGGTTTGAACGCCCTCGCCTAAGACCAGCGCGGCATATGCCTTGCCGACCCGCTCCCAACGGTTGTCGCGGTCCATGCCATAAAACCGGCCCATGACTGTGGCAATTTTTCCAACGCCGATCTCACGAAGTCGCGCTTCACAGGCTTCTATATAATCAGCCGCTGAGGCGGGCGGCACATCTCGGCCGTCCAACAGTGCGTGGATATAGACGCGCGAAAGGCCATGCCGCTTGGCCAACTCGACGAGTCCATAGAGGTGGTCGATATGGCTATGCACGCCGCCGTCCGACAAAAGCCCCATCAAATGCAGTGCGCTGTCGTTCTTCTTGCAGTTTTCTACGGCGTCTAAAAACGCTCTGTTTTCAAAGAAATCTCCGTCTGCAATTGATTTGGTAATTCGGGTCAACTCCTGATAGACAACACGGCCGGCGCCAATATTGGTATGGCCGACTTCGCTGTTGCCCATCTGCCCGTCGGGCAGGCCGACATCCATGCCCGATGCGCCGATTTGCGTGCGGGGCCAGGTTGCGAAGATGTCGTCTAACCGGGGCGTTTTCGCGGCTTCAATGGCATTGCCTTTCTGGCCTGGATTGATGCCAAAGCCGTCCATAATCGTTAATACAATGGGTTGTTTCATATCTGCTTCGCCTTTCTTTTTTATCTGCTGGCGGCCTTTACGATGACCGAAAAATCTTCGGCTTTGAGGGAGGCGCCGCCGATCAGGCCGCCGTCTACATCGGGCTGGTCGAGAAGCTCAGCCGCATTTTTGGCGTTCATCGAGCCGCCGTATTGAATCGTAAGGGCCTCTGCCGCATCTGCACCGTAAACCTCGGCGACAGCCGCACGGATCGCGGCATTTACCTCATTGGCCTGCTCAGCCGTCGCGGTTTTTCCGGTCCCGATCGCCCAGATGGGCTCATAGGCGATGATGACCCGTTTTAATTGTTCGGCGCTAACGCCGCCTAAGGCAATTTTTGTCTGCATCGAGACCAGCTCTGCTGTAATACCCTGTTCGCGCTGTTCCAGCGATTCGCCGACGCAGACAATCGCCGTCATGCCGGCGTCCAGTACGGCGCGGGTGCGCTTATTGACCGTTACATCGGTTTCGCCAAAGTAGGTGCGGCGCTCGCTGTGCCCGATAATGACGTATTCGACGCCGAGTTCTTTGAGCATAGCGGCAGAGATTTCGCCGGTATAGGCGCCCGAAGGCTCAAAGTGGCAGTTCTGAGCGCCAATTTTAATATTGCTCCCCTTGGCGGCCGAGATGGCGGCCGGCAGATCGACAAACGGAACGCATAGCACGACGCTACAATCCGCGCCGGCGACCAGCGGCTTCATCTCTTCAATCAGGGCTTTGGCCTCGCTTGGGGTTTTGTTCATTTTCCAGTTGCCGGCAATGACTGCGGCGCGTTTTGCTTTATTCATGATAAGACATTCCTTTCATTTTGCTTTCTGTAGTTGATTATGTGCATGAGCAATTTTGCTCCTGGCGTCCGCCAGCTTATTGATTTAAACGGAATACGCAAGGATGGTGAGATATCTTGAAAATCGGCACGACATTTCTGCCGTGCCGGTGTTTATTTTATTTATCGTTGAGTGCGGCAATGCCGGGCAATTCTTTGCCTTCCAGGAATTCGAGCGAGGCACCGCCGCCGGTGGAGATATGCGTCATTTTGTCGCCAAAGCCGAGATTGTTGACAGCCGCGGCGCTGTCGCCGCCACCAATGATGGTGACCGCATCGGTTTCGGCGAGGCTCTTGGCGACCGCAATGGTGCCCTTGGCCAACGCTTCGTTTTCGGATACGCCCATCGGGCCGTTCCAGACAACAGTTTTGGCCGATTTGACCTCCTTTGCAAACAGTTCGGCGGTCTTCGGGCCGATGTCAAGCCCCATTTTGCCGGCCGGGATCTGATCTGCGTCGCGAACCTCGACTTCAATTGGCTCATCAATCGGATCCGGGAAATGGTCCGCGACGACGCAATCGACCGGAAGCAGAAGCTTGACGCCCTTTCCTTCCGCCTTTTTCATCATGTCGCGGCAGTAATCAATTTTTTCATTGTCAAGCAGGGAGGTGCCGACGTTGTAGCCTTTGGCGGCCAAGAAAGTATAAGCCATACCACCGCCGATAATGAGCGTGTCGGCCTTGCCAAGCAGGTTCTCAATAACTGGTAGTTTATCAGCTACTTTTGCGCCACCGAGAATGGTGACGAAGGGGCGGACAGGGTTTTCGACCGCGTCGCCCAGGTATTTGAGTTCTTTGCCGATGAGATAACCGGCTACAGCCTCTTTGACATAGCTGACAACGCCGACTGTCGAGCAGTGGGCGCGATGGGCGGTGCCAAATGCATCATTGACAAAAATATCGGCAAGAGAGCCCAATTCTTTGCTGAATTCCTCGCCGTTTTTGGTCTCTTCTGCGCGATAACGGGTATTCTCCAGCAATACGACATCGCCGTCTTTCATCGCGGCAACGGCGGCCTTTGCGTTTTCACCAACAACATTGGCATCGGCCGCAAACACTACTTCCTTGCCGAGCAACTCGCTGAGGCGTTTAGCCACTGGCGCCAGGCTGAGTTCGGGTTTCGGTTCACCCTTAGGCTTGCCAAGATGGGAGCAAAGGATGACCTTTGCGCCTTCAGCAATTAGCTTTTGAATGGTGGGAAGGGCGGCCACGATGCGGTTTTCATCTGTGATGACGCCGTTCTTGAGCGGCACATTAAAGTCGCACCGGACAAGCACCCTTTTGCCCTTGACCTGAATGTCGTCTATGGTTTTTTTGTTCAAAGCGGTCATAACATCGGATCCTTTCAACGATAGTTTCCCATTTTTACCTGTTATTATTTTAACACAAAATTTGGGATTTTCAACCGTTTTCTTTCTCAATTTCCAAAGAATCTTCCCAAGTGTAGTTGTGCAACTGGCCGAAGTTTTGAAGTGCGGGATAATTCCACTGCCGCAGAGTCTCATAGACCCCGACGGCGACGCTATTTGATAAGTTGAGGCTCCTAGCGCTATCGATCATGGGAATTCGTACACACTCCTCAGGGTGTTTGAGCAAAAGTTCCTCCGGCAGACCTTTGGTTTCCTTCCCGAAGACTAGATAAACGCCATCCGGATAGGAAACGCTCGAATGGGTTTTTCGAGCCTTGGTCGTAAAGAAGTAAAAAGGGCCGCTGTGCTCAGCAAAAAAGGCGTCAAGCGAGGGATAATAAGTAATATCCAACAAGTGCCAGTAGTCGAGACCCGCGCGTTTTAATTTTTTATCATCGATGGTAAATCCCATCGGGCCCACGAGATGAAGCCGCGCGCCGGTCGCGGCGCAGGTGCGGGCGATGTTGCCGGTATTTTGCGGAATCTCGGGTTCCACAAGTACAATATTAAGTTGGGGCATTGGAACACCTCCCCTTTGTAAAATGTGATGGCAGTGAGGGCGGCCCGGCGCGCAGAATGCGCGCTTCGCGAGGCGCCGTTAGGCTTGCCTTTCAATCCGAGTCCAAAGGCGGCCGCGCCTCGCCCCCGTGTGAAACACGGGCGGGCCGCCCGGCATGATTTTACGATGATTTTTTCATTCCTAAGGGATCAGAACTGATGCGTCTTGCATGGTCAAAATCAATCTCGGCGGTGTAATCAGGTCGGACACGGTAATGAAGCCGCACAACTTCTGCCCCGGTTCGATATTGAATCGTATTGCTTCCGTCGGTCCAGAAAACGCTGTAGTCTTCAAGATCCGGCACCCGATTTTTAAGTTGCAAAGCAATATCCAGAATTACAGGATTGTATAATTTTTCCCTCGGTAGTGCAGAGAAATTCGATAACGCCGGATGATCTGTCAGCGTCCGCACAATGCGGTACCCGTATTCACTTTTTTGAGCATTTGGCTCGAATGGAACAAATCCTAGATCCAGATAGATCTTGACGGCCAGCCAAGTGTTGGTCTGAGTCGGGACCTTGGCACTTTTGTAGCCGAGATCTCTCATCAAGCGCAATGCCCGCGTCAGTAGCGGTTTTGAAAGCCCCCGCCCTTGGTGCTCCTTTGCCACCGACACCCAGTGAAGCCAGGCGATATCCGCCGCATCGCTTGCGTCATAAAAAGCGGTCGCGATCGCGACCTTCTCGCCCGATTCGGTTTCAACAAACAGCATCCGATTTGGGAGCTCTTTTTCGTGCCCGCCAAAGTAAGCGTCCCAAGCTTTCAATCCGTCTCCATACCAGAGGTGCTCGCCGGCCGAAATGCCGATGCGGATCCAAGCGTCTTTGTCGCAGTCTGTGCGGTAAAAGCAAAATCGATATCCAGCCGGCAAAGGAATTTCTGTTACATCGTCCAACCGTTGGCGGCAAAGAATCAATTCATAATAGCGAAGCGCCGTTTCGCGGTTTTCCATGTAAAACCTCCCTTTCTTTTGTTTTGAACTTTATCATTATAGTCCACATGCTGATGTTTCGCAACGTTCTTTTTCCCTTTTGACCGGATATGTATCTGGCCCATAGGGTTTGCACCTTGTCTTTTGCGCTGAGGCATGCTATACTCAAAGAAAGCTTCGGGGGGTGTCCTGCAATGCGCTTTGTCGAATCGGTACGATTTCCCAGTATGCGGCAAGTGGAACAGCTGTTTCGCGCAGGTTCGGGAGGCCCCTTTTTGAATCTTTATCCTCAAAATTTGTTCCATGAATTCAATGTCCTAGAACCTTGGCCGTTCGGCTCAGTGAATTTGCTTTATGGAGGCAACGGCGCCGGGAAGTCCACGATGTTGCGCATTTTATCCTATCTCCTTAGTTTCCAATAGAGGAAGAGGGAGACGATGCTGTAGCCGATCGGTTCTTTTTTGAAATCAGACGAATAGGAGCTTTTTATGAAATACAATCCTTTTATTCTCGCGCGGGTTCGCACGCGGTTGGAAAACCGCGGCGTCGACTATGTGCGCG
>CASFAP010000126.1 GCA_949292695.1 uncultured Eubacteriales bacterium
ATCTACAAACATGTTTGTCTCTCCTAGTAACCAATTCGCAATAAGGCTACTTGTCTTCCTAATTCTCAATTTCAAAGATTGAATCCTACGGCTTTATTTTGACCGTTTTGCCCTCTTCTTTGCGGCTGGCCGACCTTCAGGTGCGCGGCGGGTGATGGCGGCGGCCCGGCGCTGGCGCGCCGAAGGCGGCGCGGGCACATAGCCTTTGAGCAATTCGGCTATCGATTTCCATGCCCGCGCCTCCTGGGCAACGCTTTGCGTTGCCGGCCGCCGCCGACAAAAAGCCCCAAACAAATAAGTCCCGGGTTTGCACCCGGGACCAATTCACTTACTGTTCGACCGCGTAAATGCTGACCTGTTTCCGGTCGCGCCCGACGCGCTCGAATTTCACCTTGCCGTCGATTAAGGCAAACAGGGTATCGTCGGAACCGCGCCCGACGTTGTTCCCCGCGTGAATGTGCGTTCCGCGTTGACGAACGAGAATGTTGCCAGCCAAGACGAACTGACCGTCAGCGCGTTTCACGCCAAGGCGTTTGGACTCGCTATCGCGCCCGTTCTTAGTAGAACCCATTCCCTTTTTATGTGCAAACAGTTGAATGTTTACTTGTAACATTGACTTGACACCTCCGAAAAAACTTGAATCTGTTGCGGGTATTGCGCCCTCAACTGCTCGATATGAAGTTTGAAACCGCGAAGGATCGTTTGGCATTCCTCCAGCTTACCGGAAAGCTCCAGCTCCATTTTTGCGTCATCCACCGCTATCTCGGCCGGCGCACCCACGATTTCTGTCAGAGTGTTCGCGGTCAGGTAGGCGGCTGATGAAATCGCCGCGCAGACCAGTCGCCCCGCTTCGTCAGCTTCGCAGGCTGTGCTGTGCCCAAACATTCGAAATCCGATCAACTTCCCGTCTCGCTCCAAAAACTCCACCTTGGTCATGGCAGTTTAGGCAATCTCGCTGATCTGTACCTTTGTATAGGGCTGTCTGTGACCCTTGCGGCGGGCCAGCCCTTCTTTCGGCTTGTAGGTGAAGACGTTGATCTTCTTGCCCTTGCCGTTTTTAAGGACCACACCCTTGACGACCGCGTCCTTCACGTAAGGCTTGCCGACCTTCAGGCTGGTCTTGTGGACCGCGACGACTTTATCAAATACAACCTCTTCGTCCACCTGGGCATCGAGCTTTTCGATGTAAATGACGTCGCCACTTTCCACACGGTACTGTTTTCCACCGGTTTCAATAATTGCGTACATTGCGTTGGCACCTGCTTCCATGTTCAGTCTCGCTACTGCCGGGCGCACCAAAAAGGCAACTTAAAAAAGCCCGCAATATGCGGCCTAAGCAGTATACCATGCGCCGCTGAGTTTGTCAAGTCTAAATTCTAGTTTTTGGCAATGCGCTTGAGTGCTTTTCTATCATTTCTTAAAGTTTTATTTTGTTAGTGTGCCGCCGTCCGTTTTTAAAAGAATCAAAAGCCGCTCTTCCTGGCAGGTCTGGGTATTAACATATACAAGCAATTCTTCCCCCTCTTTCCCACTGCAAAGAAATTCGTAGCAGGGCAATTCCGCGCCTCCATCAGACGGGATCAGGGTTAAACTGCTTTTTTCAACGGTCAGAAGTGGGCTGAGTACCGCTTCAGCCGCTTCTAAATCATATTTCGGTGTTGGAATATTTCTCTGGCGGTGGTTCATCAGATAACCCCTCGCCTCAAGCAAAACGACCTCCCCGCTATCGAGCGCCACGCCGACCTTAATAAGATCAGTATAACAGAGCGTGCCCCCTTCTTTGTGCGCAAAATTGACGACGCACACGCCTTCGTCGGTCGCATAATAGCTCTCGACAAAATTGCCGTCAAACAGATTCCCGGCATATTCCTTCGCCCGTTCGACAGCCTGTTCTTCCGAGAATTTTGCAACCCCCGGCACGGTTGTCTTGCGATAATAAAGCGGGTATCCGCCGTTTTTGGTCACCCGCACGACAGCGTCGCCGATTCGGAACCCATAGGCCGGCGTTTTTCCCTCTTCGCCGGCGTCGTCCTCGAGCGCTGAGGCCGGAACGCCAACGAGTTCGGCCGCGACGGCCCGCGCCTCTTCCAGCGAGACCTCATTGGCATTTTCCAGCATTTCAGAGGTGCGTGTCAAAATATGGTCGGAAAATGGGCCGTCGTAGATGAGCGACGGCGTGTCGGTGAGGCTTTCTTCGAGCGTATAAATCGATTCGCCAAACCCGCCGGTCTGTGCGGCTTCTTCGTTTACGCCGCCCCAATTGCCACCGGATGCATAATTGGCCCCAATCTCATGCAGTCCCTCGGAGATTTCCTTTGCCGTTTGCCCTAGTGTTCGCAACGACTCGAATTCCTCGTCGGTGATCTGCGCGCCGCCGATGGCCTTGTGCGACAAAAACAGAGAATAATCCCCAACCTGCGATAAAAATCGGTTTATGGCCTGCAACTCGCCTGCGGCGGCCGGCAATTGCGCCAGGGCCGATTTTGCGTTGCCCGAGGCGCGGAACAGCTCGGCCGCAACGGTGCTCAGCTGAGCCGGCGAACCGACATACAGGCTTTTTGTCAAAAACACACTGATATTATCAAGGTTTGTATTCAAGTCCTCCATCGACTGGTTATATACATAATCCAGCTCTGTTTCATAAGTTCGCATCCGATCGAATGCATAAATGCAAAGTCCGACGAGCGCCAAAAGTATCGCACCCAAAAAACTCAGCAAACGGATCAAAGTCATTCGTTTCATTTTTTTCACCTCATCTCTTAGAATGACCCGTTTCAACTTCGTTATGACGCAATTTTCTGGATTCAATTTAATTCAACACTTGGTTTACCAAAAGAGTTTCAAAATAGCGTCTTAAAATGATAAATGAATGAAAAATAAACGCAAAAACAAACAAAAAACCGATTCCCATCTGGGAACCGGTTGATTAAGATTTTCGTTCGATTAACATCGGTTTAAATTGTTCGTCTGCCACCAATTCTCCGCGAATGCAGGCCATGAGCTTGCCGACAGCACTTTTGCACATTTCGGCCGCCGGCACCGCAACCGAGGTGATAGAGGGAAGATACATCTCGGCTAGGGGAATGTTATCGAATCCTGTCACGCGGATATCCTGCGGTACGCGCACGCCGTGCCGGCTGAGCCCGCAGATGACGCCGGCGGCCAGAACGTCGTTTTCGCAGACGACCGCATCTGGCAAGTCCTGCCTTGCGGCCAAACGTTTCGCGCAATCATAGCCCGACTGGAAGGTAAATGGTCCGTGGAATATCGCATCGGATAAAAAGCAAACGCCCGCCTCTTGTGCGGCGCAGGTGCTCCCGCGCCATTTCGAGGCCGAAATCGCATCGTGCGCCGGCCCGCCAACGTAAGAAAGCCGCCGGCACCCGGCTCCCGCCAAATAGGAAACTGCCTGCCCAATGCCTTCGCCTAGGTCAGCCCAAACGGCAGGTACCGAGATCGGCGGTTTGCGCCAATGCAGGCATACGAGCGGGAGTTGCATTTGCCGCGCCAACATATCGATCTGCGAAAGCTTGGCTTCGTCTTCGGCAAACCCAACCAATAGCCCGTCGACAGCCTGCAGGTCGGATCGTTCGAGCGGCCGGTCGATGGATTGCAAAATGCAGGTGTATTTCTGTTCGGAAAGTTGTGTCCGCAAGGCTTCGAAGAGTTCGGCAAAAAAGGGATTTGTGACGCTCGAAAGCACGACCTTAACCGTAAAGCTCTTTTTGGTGCGAAGCATACGAGCGGCATGCAAGGGAATATATTGTAATTCTGAGATAGCCGCTTCAATCCTGCGCCGCGAGTCGGGAAGGACGCTTTTCGGATCCTTTAAATATTTCGACACACAGGAGACCGATAACCCGGCCCGCTCTGCGACCTGTTTAATGTTCGCCAATTCCTCTTCCCCTTTCTATTTTTTCTAGTGTACCAATTCTTTTTAGAAAAAGCAATCTTTTTAAAATCCAATTGACTTGCGAAATAAAGCGTGGTATAGTTATTACATAGATCATCGTGTATCGATACACGCAAGACTGGAGGTATCTTGTTTGACCGATTGGAAAAACCGCTCTTATCCTGATCGTTACCGCCTTGCAGGGCATCCCGATCAGCTCTATTCTGTGACCCGTTTGACGGCGGAGGAAGGCCCCGCGCGCGGCGTCAGTTTTTACGCCGTCGACACCGGAGGCGGCCTGCAATTCTGCGCGATGGCCGATCATGCGCTCGACATCGCCCGGCTCTCTTTCCGCGGCGTCAACCTTTCATTTTTAAGCAAAAATGGATTCGTCGCGCCGAGCAAAGAAATTCCGGTCGAAAATGAGTTTTTACATACCTTCCCCGGCGGCATGCTTTATACCTGCGGCCTGTGGTCGGCCGGGCCGGCCGGCCGGGATGAAGCCGGCGTCTGGCAACCGCTTCACGGCCGGTTCCACAGCCTCCCCGCCGATCAATGCGCCGCACACACCAAAAATGATTTGATTGAGATCAGCGGCCGCATCCGCGAGACCAGGCTCTTCGGCCAGGCGCTCGAAGTGCGGCGGACCATCAGCGCGCCGGTAGGCGGAACCGAACTGGTGATTACGGATGTACTTGAAAACCAAACGCCCGAACCGGCCGACTATATGCTTCTTTACCATATGAATTTCGGTTATCCGTTTTTGACGCCGGAACTCAAATTTATCCTCCCGCAGGGAACCAAAACATCGCCGCGTTATCCGGAAATGGCCAAGGGCATCCCAGCCCTCGCAGAGTTTACAGAACCGGTCGACGGGGCCGAGGAAGAGGTCTTCTTCCACGAGATCCCCTCCGAAGACGGGTTCGGCGAAGTCCGGCTCGAGCAACCCGCTCTCGGTTTTGGCGTCCGCATCCGCTACGGGCTCGATACTCTGCCCCACCTCGCGCAATGGAAATGCATGCGAAGCGGCGAGTATGTCTTAGGGATCGAGCCGACCAACTCTTACATCTCCGGCCGTGCCGAAGAGCAGAAGAAGGGGACCATCGGCAAAATCGGCCCGTTCGAGCAAAAGACCATGCAGGTGCGGCTGGAATGTTACGATTTATAAGGAGGAAGCGCAATGGCACTATCAGGACTTGACATCGGCACCAGCGGTTGCAAATGCACCGTCATGGCGCCTGACGGTACGATCCTTGCCTCTTGCTATGAGGCGTATTTGGCCGACCGGACCGAATCTTCGCACGAAATCCCCGCTGACACCATCTGG
Organism: uncultured Eubacteriales bacterium; assembly: GCA_949292695.1. Classification (GTDB taxonomy): domain Bacteria; phylum Bacillota; class Clostridia; order Oscillospirales; family Acutalibacteraceae; genus CANQSG01. The sequence continues at coordinate 5,220 of CASFAP010000126.1, forward strand.
CAGGCGGCCAAACGAGTGATTTCCGGCGCTATTAAGCAGTGCGGCGAGCCGGTGCAGGCGCTGTGCGTCACGTCGTTTGGCGAGAGTTGCGTCATGTTAGATGAGCAAGAGCGCGAAATTCTGCCCATCTGGCTTTACACCGACCCGAAGGGGCAAGCCGAGAGCGACCAATTGATCGAACGCCTCAGCGACCGAGAAATCTACCGCATCTGCGGGCACCGCGCCAATTGCATGTACTTTTTGCCAAAGCTGATGTGGACGCGGAATCACCTGCCCGAGGCCTATGCCCGCATTCGCTCCATTCTGCCGGTCGCTTCCTATTTCGTCTGGCGGCTGTGCGGCGAAAAGGTCGCCGATTATTCTTTAGCGGCCCGCACCCTCATGTTCGATATTCGCAACCTTTGTTGGTCGAAAAAGTTGTGCGAAGCGGCCGAAGTCGATCCCAATATTCTGCCGCAAGTGGCCCCCACCGGCAGTCTCGCCGGGACGGTCAAGCCTGATATCGCGAAGGAACTCGGTCTCGATGCGCAGGCAGCAATCGTCATCGGATGCCAGGATCAGATTGCGGCATCCGTCGGCGCGGGCGCCATGAAGCCGGGCGTCGCGGTCAATGGGAGCGGCACGGTCGAATGCGTCACGCCAGTTTTCGCCCAAATTCCGGACCATCCGGCGCTTTATGAGAGTTCCTTCCCCATCGTCCCGGCCTGCAACGGGTATTACGTCACCTATGCCTTCACCTTTACCGGCGGCGCGCTGTTGCAATGGTACCGCGATACGGTCGGCTTCGGGTTCAAGCCCCAAGCCGAGGCGGAAGGCAAAAGCATTTATAAATTTTTAGACGAGATGGTAAAGCCCGATCCGTCCGGACTGTTGGTCGTTCCCCACTTTGCCGGCGCGGCGACACCTTATATGGACCCGCAGGCCAAGGGCGCTATCTGCGGCTTGAGTCTTGCGAATGACGCGGCTGATCTTTACCGCGGTTGTCTTGAGGGCGTGGCCTATGAAATGCGGGTCAACTTCGACCTGCTCGAGAAAGCCGGTATCCAGATTTCCTCCCTTCGTGCCACCGGCGGCGGCGCCCGCTCGAACATTTGGCTACAAATCAAGGCAGACATCACCGGCAAGCCTTTTGAAACCCTGAACGTCGATGAAGCCGGCACAGTCGGATGCTTAATGCTGGCTGGCGTCGCCACCGGCGTCTACCCCTCGCTCAAGGCCGCCATGGAACTCGTCCGGGTCACCGGAAAAATCGCACCGGCGGCTGATCGGGCGCGTTATGAGCCCTTCTATCGCCGCTACCAAAAAGCCTATCCTGCGCTCAAACAAATGCAGGCAGAATAAAAGGAGGATAACATCTATGAAACAGCAAAAAGTAACCTTCGCACTTTACTTTGGCAATCGCGGTTTCTTCCCCGGTGAGCTCATCGCCGGCGCACGAAAAGAGATGATCGAAGCCGTCACGAAGGCCGGTTATGATTACATCGCCATGGATGAATCCCTGACCCGCTACGGCGCGGTCGAAACCATGGAAGAGGGCCAGGCCTACGCGGCGTTTTTGAAGGAGCACGCCGGGGAGTATGACGGTGTCATCCTCAGCCTGCCCAATTTCGGAGATGAAAACGGCGCCATTTATGCCCTGCGCGACTGCGGCGTCCCGATTCTCATCCAGGCATATCCGGATGAAATCGGCAAGATGGACTTTGAGCACCGGCGCGACGCCTTCTGCGGCAAGTTCTCGGTCATGGACGTCTTTTTCCAGTATGGTCTGCCCTTTACCACCTTTGCACCCCACGTCGTGCATCCTTTGAGCGATGCCTTCGCGCAAAATCTCCAGGACTTCGCGGCGGTCTGCCGTGTCGTCAGAGGTATGAAGCGCTTTACCGTCGGCGCCATCGGCGCGCGGACAACCAAATTCATGACCGTCCGGTTCGATGAGCTGGCGCTCCAAAAATACGGCATTTCAGTCAAGTCCTACGATTTAAGCGAGCTCTTTGCCCGCGTCAAAGCCATGCCGTCCGACCGCGCGGAAGTCGTCCAAAAAATTGCCTTCCTGCGGGATTATTCGGACTTTTCCTGTGTGCCGGCTGAAAAGACCGATATATTGGCCCGCACGGCCGTCGCAATTGACGATATGATTGAAAAATATCAGCTCGACAGCATTTCGCTTCGTTGCTGGGAAGAAATGCAACAAGAGCTCGGCATTGCCCCCTGCGTATTGCTCGGAGCGCTCAATAACAGCGGCATCGCGGCCTCCTGCGAGATGGATCTCTGCAACGCAGTCGTCATGCGGGCGCTTTCTTTGGCGTCGGGCGCACCGGCGGCCTGCCTTGACTGGAACAACAACTACGGCGACGATCCGAACAAATGCATTCTCTTCCATTGCGGTCCGATTGCCCGCGAATTGATGGAATCCGGCGGCGCAGTCGGCAACCACAAAATGTTTACAAAAGACGGAGACCCCAACTGCGGCTGGGGATGCGACGAAGGCCGGATCGCGGCCATGCCCATGACCTATTGTAGCGCCCGCACTGACAACGGCAAGTTCTATGTCTATGCCGGCACAGGCGAGATGACCGGCGAGCCCATCGAGCCAGAATTCTTTGGGTGCGGCGGCGTCGCGAAAATCGACGATCTGCAAAATAAGCTCCTGGCCATCGGCAAAAACGGCTTCCGTCACCATGTCAGCATGACAAAGGGCGACTGCCTGCGCGCCGTTTTAGAGGCCTTCCAGACCTATCTTGGGTATGAAATTGTAAAGCTGTAAAGGAGATTGAAAACATGAGCGTGATTCGCACGCCTCAAACGGTCCGGGAAATTTATGCCGAGGCCGCAAAAAAAGGGTGGGTCATTCCCTGCTTCTGCTCGGAAAACCTGACGACGACCGAAGCGATTTTATCGGCGGCCGAGGACTATCGGGTGCGGCACGGGTTGCAGACGCTCCCCATCACCGTCGCAATGACCTGCCGGTACCCGCACCGCAGTCAGGCCCCCAACTATACCCATACCCGCCGCGCCGATACGGGCCTGAAGCTGTTTACCGAATCGGTCAAGGTGTTGGCCGAAAACGGAGGTCCTTTTTCCAATTTGCAGGTCTTAATCCACCTCGATCACATTCAGCCTGACCTCGATGCAGAATTATTGAGCGGAGACCTCAGCGACTATGCGTCGATCATGTTCGACGCATCGGGGTTCCCATTTGAAGAAAATATCCGAAAAACATCGGAATTTGTCAAAAAACGTCGAAACGATATTCTGATCGAAGGCGCCTGCGATGAAATTGTCGATGCGGTCGGCGAGGAACACAACGCATTAACAACGCCCGAAAACGCCAAACGGTTTAAAGACGAGACTGGCGCCGACCTCGTCGTCTGCAACCTTGGGACCGAGCACCGCGCCCGCGGCAAGGAGCTCAAATATTACGGCGACGTCTGCCGCCAGATCCGGGACGTGATTGGTTCCTGCATCGTCCTTCACGGCACCTCGTCGGTTTCGAACGACCAGTTGCGGACCTTAGCGGCCGACGGCATCTGCAAGGTCAACCTCTGGACGGCCCTCGAACGCGATTCGACGCCGGTCCTGTTTAGCGAAATGGTCAAAAACGCCCGCAAAGTGGCGGGAGAAAAGACCGTACAGGGCCTGGTCGAGGATGGGTACCTGACCGAGCGGGCAAACGCCGGCGAGCCGGTCGACATCGCCTACTTCACGACGATGTACCGCCAGGACATCATTTTTTCCGAGATGCGCAAAGCGGTCGGCGCCTACCTTGATTTATGGTACGGGAGGTAAAGCATGGCCGAACAGATCAAAGTTAACAGCGGCGCGCTGAACGCCGTTTTCGAAATCGGAGATGAAGGAAAAGTCGCACTCCTGCATTTTTCTGCAACCCCCTTTGATCCGGAGCACATTGAGCGGAGCCCGCACGATACGGCGATTGAGCTTCACTGCATCGGCGGCAACATCAACGACCATCACGGCTCGAAATATACCCGCACGAGCCCGGGCGCCGAAATGCGATATGTTTCGCACACCCTTGCGGAGAATAAGCATGGTCCGGTTTTGGAACTAGTGCTCTCTGACGGCGCACTAAAAGTGACGCAGACTTATACCTTTTATAACAAAGCGGGGGTCGCGCGGTGCCAAAGCGAAATTGTCAATGAAAGTGAAAAAGCCGTTACGCTAGCCTATGCGCCCTCTTTTGTTTACTACGGCCTCGCACATGGCTCGCCGCAATGGGATCGCCAGGTCAGCCTTTCGGTCTGCCACAACACCTGGGTGCGGGAACTGCAATGGCGTACAAATACGCTCTGGGAGCTCGGGCTCGTCAAGGGTACCGCGCCGGGTGTCAAGCGGCTGAGCTTTGATCAGACCGGCACCTGGTCCTCTTCGGCCTATTTACCTATGGGCGTCGTCACGCAAAACAACCAGGGGGCGTCCCTTTTCTGGCAGATTGAGCACAACGGCTCCTGGCACGCAGAATACGGAGACGGCGATAACGGCGCGCTCTATCTGCAACTCAGCGGCCCCACCGACAATGAGCATCAATTCCGCGAAGTTTTAGAGCCTGGCGAATCTTTTACGACAGTTCCGGTCGCGGTCGGCGCCTGCATGGGAGGCTTTGGCGAGGCCGTCGCGGCCTTGACAGCCTACCGCCGCCTCATCCGCCGTCCCAATGCCGACAATGAGAATTTGCCTGTCATTTTCAACGACTATATGAACTGCCTGAACGCCGAGCCGACGACCGAAAAAAGCCTGCCCCTCATCGAGGCGGCGGCCAAGGCCGGGTGCGAGTATTACGTCGTCGATGCCGGCTGGTACACCGACGTTATGGAAGGCGGCTCCTGGTGGAGTACCATTGGCGAGTGGCAGGAATCCAAAAAACGGTTCCCCGGCGGTTTCCGCGAGGTCATCGACTCCATCCTGGCCCACGGCATGAAGCCCGGGCTCTGGGTCGAAATCGAGGGCATTGGAAAAGATTGCCCGCTGGTCTCGAAACTGCCGGACGACTGGTTCTTTTCGCTTTACGGCCAGCGGGTCGTCGACCACGACCGGTTCCAGCTGGATTTCAGCAATCCTGCGGTCCGCAAGTTTGCCGATGAGACCATTGACCGTCTTGTGCGCGACTATAGCATCGCCTATTTTAAAATCGATTATAACATCAACGCCGGCATCGGCACCGACGCCGGCGGGGTCAGTCCGGGGGCAGGGCTGTTGCGGCACAACCGCGCGTATCTCGCCTGGCTGGATGCGGTTCTTGCACGGCACCCAGGTCTGGTCATCGAAAACTGCGCTTCGGGCGGCATGCGGATGGATTATGCAATGCTCAGCCGCCTTAGCATCCAATCGACCAGCGACCAGGGGGACTATCGCGCCTATGCCTCCATCGCGGCCATGGCGCCCTCGGCTGTTACACCCGAACAGGCCGCCGTCTGGTCTTATCCGAACTTTAAGACCGGCGACGAAGAAGAGGCCGTCTTCAACATGGTGAACGTGCTACTCGGCCGCATCCATCAAAGCGGATTTTTGAGCCAGTTGCCAAGGCCGATGTTCGACCGTGTAGCTGAAGGCATCGCCTGCTACAAGCGCATTCGGTCGGATATTCCAAACGCCATTCCGGTCTTCCCGCTCGGTGCAGTCTATTTTGACAGCGATTGGCTGTCAGGCGGCCTGCTCTGCGAAAATCGACTCTATGTAGCGGTCTGGCGCCAAGGGGGCGAGACCGATTCGGTCACGTTGCAACTTCCTTGGCTGGCTGGCAAATCAGTCAAATCTGTGCAGTGCATTTATCCTGTCGGCCTGCCCTGCGAGTTCCGTTACGATGCCGGAGCGCTATGGGTACATTTGGCAAAAGCGCCCAGCGCGAGGTTATTTCAAATTGAATTTTAAACTAAAAAACGGATCTTTCCAGATCCGTTTTTTTATGGGCCAAGCTTCTGCAAATTTCCTGTAAATTTGACTTTTTCCAATTGACAAATCGAACGGAATCGGCTATCATAAAATCAGTATAAAATTACTGATATTTGGGTGAGCCTATGACCAACAACGGGGAGCCCCGTAGCATCTCGCGGCCGGCCTTAAAGCGGTTGCCGAGCTATCTGCAATTTCTGAAAGCACTGCATCATGACGGCGTCCAGAGCGTTTCTGCGCCGATCATTGCCCGAGCGCTCCATCTCAATGAAGTCCAGGTAAGGAAGGACCTCGCTTCAGTCAGTACGGCCTCTGGCCGGCCAAAGACCGGTTTTTCAACCAATGATCTCATCCGAGACATTGCGGCCTTTTTGGGGTATGACAATGTCAACCAGGCTGTCTTGGTGGGAGCCGGGCATTTGGGGCAGGCGCTTTTGTCCTATCAGGGATTCGAGAATTACGGCATCCAGATTGTCGCCGCCTTCGACAGCGACCCGACCCTCATCGGAACGCAGGTTGCTGGAAAAACCGTACTTGCACTTGACAAACTTGAAGATGTCTGCCGCCGGATGAAGATCCGCATTGGCATTATTACCGTACCGGATGCGGCGGCGCAGGAAATTTGCAACCGGCTGGTAGAGGGAGACGTCTGCGCCATTTGGAACTTTGCGCCGGTGCATTTGCAAGTGCCGCAACATGTGTTAGTGCAGAACGAAAATATGGCTGAGTCACTCGCGCTTTTATCAGAGCATCTGGCAAATAAGATCCAGGCGGAGGGAATCGAATGAACCTATTGCATTTGAAATATGCCGTCGAGGTATCAAAATGCCGGTCGATCAGCGAGGCCGCCGGGCGGCTTTTTATGGGGCAACCGAATTTGAGCCGCGCGATCAAGGAACTCGAACGGGAAATCGGCATTACGATTTTCAAGCGGACGCCCAAAGGCATCGTTCCAACCCCGCAGGGCGAAGAATTCTTGGCCCGCGCCGAGCAGGTCGTTTTGCAACTGAGCGAAATGGAAATGCTGTATGGCAAAGCGCAAAAGGATCGACTGAGTCTGCGCGTCTCGGTCCCCCGCGCGAGTTATATCGGGATGGCTTTCACCCGATTTGTCGCCGGCCTCGACCCGCAAAAAGGTATGGAGCTCGACTACAAAGAAACCAATTCCATGCGAGCCATCACCAACTTGACGCAGGGCAACTACCGGCTGGCGATCGTGCGGTATGACGAAACCTTTGCCGATAATTTTTGCACGATGTTTGAAGAAAAAAACCTGCACGCCGAAGACATTTACACCTTCTGCCCTGTCGCAATTTTGCACAAAAGCAATCCTCTGGCAAAAAAGCCCCATCTTGGCCTCAACGATTTAAGCGACGGGGTTCAAATTGTCCACGGCGACCCCTATATTCCCTTCCTGCCCTCCTATGAAGCCAGACGGGCCGAATTGCCGACGGAAAAACAGCGCCGCATTTTGATTTATGAGCGAGAGAGCCAATTCTCGTTGCTCGAACAGATCCCGGGGGCTTATCTTTGTGCGGCCCCCCTGCCGCAGGTTTTGCTTGCGCGTCATTCCCTCGTGCAACGCAAGTGCGAAGGGCTTGAAAAGCGCTACCGGGATGTATTGCTTTATAAGCATGGTTATCGATTGACCGATATGGATCGCGGATTTTTGGCAGAAATTCGCAATATAATCCCCGAAATCGCACCGGCTGATTAACCCAAATCAGTACAGATATATCGATAAAGATATATCTATATGTTGTTTCGGCATTTTACGGCATCTGCACTTTGTGTTAAAATATTAACAAAGATGGATGAACATCTAAAAATCCTGAAAAGAAGAGGAGTTTTGACCATGACGAAAGAAAAGACCTATCCGATTGTCGACAGCGTGGAAGCGCTCGAAACAAGACTCAGCCAGGTCCGCAAGGCGCAAATGGAATTTGCGACCTACACCCAGGAGCAGGTGGACAAAATCTTTTTGGCCGCCGCCACCGCCGCCAACAAGGCCCGCATCCCGCTGGCCAAAATGGCAGTTGCCGAAACCGGCATGGGCGTTGTCGAAGACAAGGTAATCAAAAATCACTACGCGGCCGAATACATTTACAATGCCTACAAAAACACGAAAACCTGCGGCGTCATTGAAGAAGACAAAGCCTACGGCATGCAAAAGATCGCCGAACCGATTGGCGTCATTGCGGCCGTCATTCCGACGACCAACCCCACTTCCACCGCTATTTTCAAGACTCTGATCTCTTTAAAAACTCGAAACGGCATCATCATCAGCCCCCACCCGCGCGCAAAGGGATGCACCATCGCCGCCGCAAAGATCGTATTGGAAGCGGCCGTTGCGGCCGGTGCGCCGGAGGGTATTATCGGCTGGATCGACATTCCTTCGCTCGATATGACCAACACGCTGATGAAAGAAGCCGACATCATCCTGGCGACCGGCGGCCCCGGCATGGTCAAGGCGGCCTATTCTTCGGGCAAACCGGCGTTGGGCGTCGGCGCGGGCAACACCCCGGCCATCATTGACGAGTCAGCCGATATTCTTTTGGCCGTCAACTCGATCATCCATTCCAAGACCTTCGATAACGGCATGATCTGCGCTTCGGAGCAGTCGGTTATCGTCCTCGACAAGGTCTATAACAAAGTCAAAAAGGAATTTGCGGCCCGCGGGTGCTACTTCCTGAATTCGGAAGAAACTGAAAAGGTCCGCAAGACCATTTTAATTAACGGCGCCCTCAACGCCAAGATTGTCGGTCAATCGGCCCACACAATCGCTTCCTTGGCTGGAGTCGACGTCCCGGAAACCACTAAGGTGTTGATCGGTGAGGTCGAGAGCGTTGAGCTCAGCGAAGAGTTCGCGCACGAAAAGCTCTCGCCTGTGCTGGCAATGTATAAGGCCAAGACCTT
>CASFAP010000127.1 GCA_949292695.1 uncultured Eubacteriales bacterium
GGTCCCGACCATAATGGCCGTCGGGGTCGCGAGCCCCAACGCGCAGGGGCAGGAGATTACAAGGACTGCGATGGCCGACGCCAGCGCAAACGAAAACGGATAGCCGGCGGCCAGCCAGACGATTAAGGTAATGACCGCCAACAAAATGACAATTGGCACAAACACGCCGCTGACCCGGTCGGCCAGCCGCGCGATGGGGGCCTTGGAACTGCCGGCCTCATCGACCAGGCGGATCATCTGCGCCAGCGTCGTATCCTCGCCGACCCGCTTTGCCTCCATCTTAAAATAGCCCGAGCGGTTGATGGTCGCGCCGGTGACGGTGTCGCCCGGCCCCTTGTCGACCGGCAGGCTTTCGCCCGTCAGGGCCGATTCGTCGACCGCCGCGGAGCCCTCCAGGATGACGCCGTCCACCGGAATGGTCTGACCGGCCCTGACGATGACGGTATCGCCCGCCACGACCTGCTCGGCCGGAATTTCGGCCTCGACCCCGCCGCGCAATACGACGGCCGTTTTGGGCGAGAGGCGGATGAGGGCCGAAATGGCGTCAGAGGTGCGGCGTTTTGCGCGCGATTCGAGCATTTTGCCGAGCGTGATGAGGGTTAAGATCATAGCGCTCGATTCAAAATACAGGCTGTGGATCGCCGAACCGGCGGCTTCAAGGTCGCCGCGCCCGAGCGCCTCGCCGATGACAAAAATCGTATAGACGCTGTAGGCGGCGGCCGCGGCCGAACCTACGGCGATCAACGAATCCATGTTCGGGTGCAACCGGAATAGCTGTTTGAAACCGTTTGTAAAATAATGCCTATTGATCAAAAGGATAGGAATCGTCAACAAAAACTGCACCATGGCGAACGAGACGCCGTGCGCAGGCCCGGTGAGAAAGCCGGGCAGGGGGGCGCCCAGCATGTGCCCCATCGAGACATACATGAGCGGAATCAGAAATGCAATCGATAAAATCAGGCGCCGGCGCATCTGCCGGAAGGCCTCATCCGCCGGATTTTCGGCCGGTTGTTCGGCCGCCTTTTCGCCGTGGACCGCCGCGTCATATCCGCCCATACGGACGGCCGATATGATGGACTGCGGCCCCAGTTGCTTGCCGTCGTATTCGACGACCATATTATTGCGCAACAGATTGACCGAGACCCGCTCGACGCCCTTTAGCGCCTTCACGCTTTTTTCCACATGCGCACTGCAGGCGCTACAGGTCATACCCGTCACGTCAAAGGTTTGCTTCATCCTGGCTCCTCCTTTTTGTTTCTGCGCCCCAGGGAAGGCGCGCCGCGCTTTCCGCTTAAACGCCGAAATGCACTTTTTCAAATACTCCACCCCCCTGGGGTGTTAATTTTATTATAACCAATTTTTTTCGTTTGTCAAGGGGCGGATTTGCGCTTTTAAAGAAGAACGGGAGCGAGCAAGGACTACGAGAAAAACCAGCAGGTAAGTCCAGCAGACAATAGCGTCAGACAAGTAAAGTAGGCAAGTGAAGCGGGCAAGTCCGGCAGGAAAGAGCAACAATCAAGTCCAGCAGGGAAGGGAGACAGGCAAAACCAGCGGGTAAGAACAACGGGTAAAAACAGCGGTTTAAAAGTAGCAGATAAAAACAATGTGTAAAAATATGGCGGAACTTATCAGATATTACTTGTGCAAGACGCTAAATTATGGTATTCTGTCCTAAGGAGAGGCCCGTATACCTACTGCGGCGATAAATTCCATTTTTGGGATGTCTTGGGGCGGCGGCCCGCGCGCCGCAGGCGCGCTGGGGCGCACCGGCGAGGAAAGCGGGAGACCGAGCAATCTCGATGCCCCAAGGCCGCGAACGCCGCTCGGCGCGGCGCCCTCTTTGCCGGTGCGTCCGGCGGCCGAAGGCCGCCTGGGCCGCCGCCATGATTGCGCCCCATCAGCTCTGCGCCCTGGCGGGCGCTTTTTTGTTATCATTTTGTTGCTTGTAAAAGGGGGCGCGACTGTGTATAGTAAAAGGGAAGAGGGGTGTTAACTTGCAAAAACGGTTCAAACTGCTATCTTTCGCCGCCTTCCTTTTTCTGCTGGTCGGCCTATTTACGATGCCGGCTGTCGCGGCCTCGGCCGCGACAGCTGAGGACTATACCATCCGGGGCACCGTTACATCGTCCGGCGATTTGCAGATGGAGCAGACCATCACGCTGGCCTTTTCAGGTAGCGTAAACGGCTTTTACCTCGATTTGCCCAAGCGCGGGAGCTCGCTTGAGGGCTTGGTCGTCGAGGGCTTCCGCCAGGTCGCCTCGGCCGAGAATGGCGACAGCGGCGTTTTTACCGCCGCGGCCAACGGCCAGGAGCTCGAGCGGCTCAAAATCTTTTACCCCGCCAAAAAAGGGGTGAAGGCCACCTTCCGCATCCGCTATACCGTTCCCGGCGCGGCGGTGCGGGGTAAGGATACCTCCCAACTCTATTTTTACCTCATCGGCGACGCCTTTGAACTGCCCATATCGCGCTTTGCGGCCACCATTACCGTCCCGGCGGTTTCGGGCGGCAATTATGACATTTTCATCCACTCCGACGCGCGCGGCTCCTGCGCGGTCGAGGGCAATGTCTTTACGGTCTCGGCCGAGGGCATCGAGCCCGGCACCCATCTCGAGATGAACGCCCTGTTCCCCCAGGCGGCTCTGTCTGAGGTCGCGCAGATCGATTCGTCGCTTCTATACGCCGACCAAAAAGAGCAGGAGATTCGCTGGGCGGAGGAGACCGACCGCCAAAAAGCCGAGGCCGAGCGAAAAAACGCCGCAGGGCAGGCGGCCTTTTGGGTTCTGACCGCCCTTTTGCCGCTGGCGGCAGGGGCGCTATGCCTGCTTCTTTACTTGAAATACGACCGGGAATATCCCATCCGAGAAACCTTTGACTACTACCGCGAACTGCCTGAAAATGTCCCGCCGGCGCAGGTCGCGGTGCTCTACAAATACAAAAAGGTCGATACCGAAGACCTGTCGGCGACGGTGCTCGACCTTGTGCGGCGCGGCTACCTGCGGGCTGAAACCAACGAGCTCCCCGAGGGGCGCGGCGCCGAAGGCGAGACGGGCTTCCGGGTCTTTAAGACCGACCGCGCGCCCGACGATTTGACAAGGCAAGAGGCCATGCTCTACCATTGGTTGCTCGAATTGGGCGACGGGGAGTCCTTCTCCTTTTCGGAACTCGAAGCAATCTCCAAACAAGAGAATACGGCCAAAAGCTTTGTCGACCGCTATAAGACCTGGCGGGAGACGGTGCTGGCGCAGGCCGAGCCCTACCACTACTTTGACGATAAGATGAAGGGCCTGCGGATCTGGACCCCCTTGATTTTGATCCCGCTGTGTGCGGTCTACGTTTGGCTGGCTGTATCTTTCAGCGCCCATCCCTTTGCCTTTAGCGCGGCCGGCATTTTGATCGCGGCCGCCGCCAGCATCTATGCGGCCGCCATCAAGCGCCGCTCCAAGACCGGCAATCAGCTCTACCATAAGTGGCGGGCCTTCCGGCAGTTTTTGCTCGACTTCAGCAATTTGAAGGAGGCGCCGGCCGAATCGCTCAAGCTTTGGGAGCACTACCTCGTTTACGCCATCCCCCTGGGGGTGGCCGACAAGGTCGTCGACCAGCTCAAAGTTCGCCTGCCGAAGCTGACCGAGACCGATCCGCGGGCGCCGGGATTCGATTTTTACCGCTACTTCTGGCTTACGCAAAGCATGCGGCTGTATCTCAATCATTCGGTGCACACGGCCTATGTCAAGTCGATGGCGACGATTAGCGCCTCGGCCTCCCGCGGCGGTGGCGGCGGGTTTTCGTCGGGCTCGTTCGGCGGCGGTGGCTTCGGCGGCGGTGGCGGCGGGACCTTTTAGCCGCCTGGCGCGCTAGGCCCCAAAAGCAGACCCGCCCGGCCCGAATAGTTCATTCTCCGGCGCGGGCGATTCCTTTCTTCGGACCAAAATTTCCTTGTCCAGCCGAGATGCCTTCTCACCTCGGCGGGGATGGATCCCTTTGCTGGCCATCGGCGCATGCCTTTCCTTTGATGCGTTGTGAATTGCGAAAAGGCTACCTCGACAATCCGCCCGCTCGAATCGCCTGCAAAAAAGAGCTTTTCAGTATCATTTTAATATGCGCGGTTTTCAGCGCGCGATTTTAAAAAGGAGTTGTGACCATGGAACCATCGACCATTGCCCTCATCGTCGTCGCGGCGGTCATTGTAATCATCGTCATTTGGCTGATCGCGACCTACAACAAGCTCGTGAGCCTCAAAGCCCGCGTCGCCAACGCTTGGGCGCAAATCGAAGTGCACCTAAAGCGCCGGTTCGACCTCATCCCCAACCTCGTTTCGACCGTCAAGGGTTACGCTTCGCACGAGCAGGAGACCCTCGGCGCCGTCACTGAGGCCCGCACCAAATATCTGGCGGCCAATACGCCGAACGAAAAAATGGCGGCCTCCGGTGAACTCAGCGAGGCCCTGTCGCGGCTGATGGCCGTATCGGAGGCCTATCCGGACCTCAAGGCCAATGCGAACTTCCTCGATTTGCAGAATGAGCTGACCGACACGGAAGACAAAATCGCCTTTGCGCGCCAGTTCTACAACGATACCGTCATGAAATATAATATTAAGCTCCAGCAGTTCCCGACCGTGCTCGTCGCCGGTATGTTCCGCTTTGCCCCGGCCGATTCCTTCAAGGCCGAAGAGGCGGATCGCACCGCTCCGAAGGTCGAGTTTTAAGCGGCGCGCCGCTGGCTGAGGTGTGCAAAAGCCGCCCGCAAACCAAAATGAAAGGCTTGCGTGGCGCGCCTTAGCGCCCGTGCTTCAAAAAATGCCAAAGAATGGGCTTGACAAGGGCGTAGCTCTGCTGTATTATTGTATTAAGATATCAATACAAAGGAGTGAGACCAAATGGCTTGGGAATTTGTAGGCGGCCGGCCGCTCTATTTGCAGTTGGCCGAGCATATCCAGCTCGATGTGCTGTCGGGGAAATACAGCCTCGGCGAGCGGCTTCCGAGCGTGCGGGAGCTGGCGCTGATCGCTTCGGTCAATCCGAATACGATGCAACGCGCCCTGCAGACTTTGGAGGAAAAGGGCCTCATCACGGCCCAGCGGACGACCGGCTGGTTTGTGACCGAATCGGAGGACACACTCCGTTCTGTGCGGGCCGACATGGCCAACGCCTACACGGCCGATTATCTCGCAAAGATGCGGCATTTAGGATACACCGAGGCCGGTGTCATAGAAGTATTGCAACGAGGAAACAGAGGAGGACAAGACAATGGCAGAGATACTTCACTGCAGGAACCTGACGAAACTGTATAACGGGTTCCCTGCGCTGTACAATCTCAATATGAGCATCCCCGCGGGAAAAATTATCGGCCTTTTGGGGCCGAACGGGAGCGGGAAGACGACCCTCATCAAATTGACGGCTGGCCTTCTGACCCCGACGGCGGGCGACCTTTTGGTCGACGGCATGCGCCCCGGCATCGAGACCAAACGCATCGTCTCCTATCTGCCCGAGCGCACCTACTTGAACGACTGGATGAATGTCGAGCAGATCCTGCGCTATTTCAGCGATTTTTATCCCGATTTTGACGCGGCGCGGGCCGTCGACATGCTCGGCCGGCTGGGCGTCAACCTCAAAATGAAGCTCAAGACCATGTCGAAGGGCACCAAGGAAAAGGTCCAGCTCGTGCTGGTCATGTCCCGCCGCGCAAAGCTCTATCTGCTGGATGAGCCGATCGGCGGCGTCGACCCGGCGGCGCGGGACTTCATCCTCGACACAATCCTCACGAATTACAACCCGGATTCGACCGTCCTCATCTCGACCCACCTGATCGCCGACGTCGAAAAGGTCCTGGACGAATTCCTCTTCCTCAAAAACGGCGAGATCGTCCAGTACAATACCGTCGACGCCGTCCGCGCCGAACAGGGAAAATCGGTCGACGAACTCTTCCGGGAGGTGTTCAAATGTTAGGCAAGCTTTTAAAATATGAAATGAAGGCTACGGCCCGCCCGATCGTGCCCGCATTTTTGGCGGTGCTGGGGCTGACCTTGATCTCTTCGCTCTTTATCTTGTTTGGAAATCCCTTTGAAAATGTCGAGGGCCTGGATACGGTCTATTCCACCGTCTTCGGGAGCCTGCTGGCCTTTACGATCATCGCTATCGTCGTCTTTACGGCAGTCGTCATCATTTTTATCCTGCAACGGTTTTATAAAAACTTCTTTACCGATGAGGCCTACTTGACCTTCACCCTGCCGGTCTCGACTTCCCAGAACCTGGGCGCAAAGCTGATCTCGGGCTTTCTCTGGATTCTGCTGGCCGGCTTTGTATCGCTGTTTTGCATCTTTTATATTATTTTTGTCGCCGCCCTGAAATCTGCTGAAGGGTTGAGCCTGGCCGCGTTTTTTGACGCGTTGGGCCGGGACTTTCAGACCACCTTTGCGAGGATCGGGCTGGACGGCGCCGTGTTCGGCTTCGAGTTGCTTGTAATGGTTCTTGTGTCGATGGCTTCTTCGCTGATCATCTATTACCTTTCGGTTACGCTAGGGTGCTTTGTCGCCAAAAAGCATAAGGTCTGGGGCTCGATCGGGATGTATTTTGCCATCAATTTTGCGATTTCGATCATCTCAAATCTGCTCTATTCCTTCCTGACCGTCGGCGTTTATGCCGTCGACTACAGCATCGCCTCGGTCTTCCATGTGATGCTCCTCGTCCCCACATTGCTTTATTTGTGCATCGGCGTCGCCGGTTGGTTCTTGTGCGTCAAGCTGTTGCGCGATAAGATCAACCTTCAGTGAGCCATCTGTGTTGCGATGGGAGGAGAACAGGCAAGCGCTTGGCCCATTTTGACGCGCGCTTTCGCCTTTTTTGAACCATGCTTTATTTTGCGGCCGTGCATTTGAGCACCGGCCGCAATCTTTTTGTATCAATAAAACCACACGCTAAGCGTGTGGTAGCAAAGAGGCTATTGCCGATGAGTAAAAAAGAGCTGTCCAGCCAGTAATAGCGGCTTATAGCCGCTGAGCTAACTACCGGCTTTGCCGGTAGTTATGATTATAAGGGAAGCCTCATCGCCTTCAAAACCCTGCCGGAACACTTAAGGGTGCTCTGCAAGCGCGGCCCGCCGCAATCCCTTCGCTCTGCGCGAGCTTCAAGGCAAAGCCCACATCCCAGAATTCACCTAATAATTCAATCATGCAAAAAACAGCACGAAAGCCCGCCCTTATACTTTTAGTTCCTTAGTGAAGTGCTCTTGCTACAAGACGCGCAAATTCCAAAAATTGCGTGCAAATTGTATACCTGGAAATCTTCTATCAATCATTGACACAAATTATGCAGTTGCGAAAAATGCAAAGGAAAGGCGTTCGGCGCGCGGCCCGCCCCCGCAGGCGGCGCGGACGGGCGAGGGGATGGCGGGACTTTCCAGGCTACGGTGTTTTTTAGAACGCGGTAGCGGATGCATCTTGGCTTTGATACAATCCCTCGCCCGTCCAGGGCGGCTTCGCCGCCCGGCCGCGCGCCTTCCCTCAGCCTTTGCGCGCCGGATCCCTTTTTCTGCAATCAAGCGCGCCGGTGACCCTTTCGCACCAGAATCGCTCCCGAAAATAAGCCGCACACCGAAAAACAAAGCCGGGCAGATTTTTTCCGCCGGCCACCCGGGCCCGTTCAGGCCTCGTCGGCGCTACAAACCGTTTCGCCGCGTGAGATGGTCTTTCGCACTCGACGCAATCCGCGAAAAATAGGCGCGCCTCTTTGGTAGAACCATATCCCGACGCAAAAGTCCGAGCGCCCGAGAAAACCTCCTGCACAGAAGAATTTTCGGTTGTGGGGCGAGAGCGCCGACCGCGCAGAAGTGAGGACGCCCACAAGATTTTCCGCAACAGATCACTTCCGGGTGCGGGGCGAAAACTCGGCTTATCAGGCGACCCGGACGCCCTAAAAGCAAATTCAAATGCGCGGAATGCTACCTGGTGCGGGGTAAAAGCCCTAGCTACGCAGAGGTTAGGACGCCCTAAAAAGGTTTCCACAAAAAGGAGTGGAAATCTGTGCGGTTTTCAGTTATAATGCAAAGAGAGACCCCATCCGATACGCTGGAGGAAACACTATGAAAATCAAAGAAAT
>CASFAP010000128.1 GCA_949292695.1 uncultured Eubacteriales bacterium
GTGGCGCGGAATTTGAGACACGTTCCACCAAGAAGGACATCCGCTTGGATATTTGTTCGAAATGTCATCCGTTTTTCACTGGCAAGCAAAAGCTGGTTGACACTGGTGGCCGTGTGGATCGCTTTAAAAAGCGTTTCGGCATGGAAGACAAGTAATCTCGCAAGGTTTCCGCAATTGCCTTTTAGAGGCGGTTGCGGTTTTCTTTTTAGAGGTGGACGCGAATGTTGTCATATCGAACGATTCTGGAACCCGCCAGCGCGGAATATGTCGACCGCCGATCCCGCTTTTTGGCGACGGTTCTTCCCGTTGCCGATGAAGCGGCGGCGCAGGCTTATCTCGCCGGCCGTCGCGAGCAGTACTGGGATGCAAAGCATCATGTTTATGCCTTTCGATTGCTTGAAAATCGTTTGGAGCGCTATAGTGATGACGCCGAGCCCCATGGCACGGCCGGCAGGCCAGCGCTGGGAATCTTAGCCGGGCGGGATCTATGGAATGTGATGGTAGTTGTGACCCGTTACTTCGGTGGGACGCTTTTAGGAACAGGAGGGCTGGTCCAGGCCTACGCCGGAAGTACGCGATTGGCGCTCGACGCCGCACAACTGGTCGAAATGCGACCGGGCATCTCGTTTTTTGTCGACTGTGACTACAGCCAATATGAGCTCCTTCGCCGCATCGTTGCGCAGTGCGGCGGTACGCAATGTGAGGCGGATTTTACCGACCGGGTTCGCCTGCGAGCTACAATAGAAAATAACCGCTTCCAAACCCTGCAAGAAACCCTGCGCGAGCAGTTGAGCGGCACCTTGACACTGCAAAAAACAGGCGAAATTCTGACTCCATTTCAAATAAATTCATAAAACACAAGGATTTCGGCAAAATTTTTCGAATAAGATAAGTATACGATGTTTTTAGGGGGAATGCAGGATGGAATCGGCCCGCGAAACAACGGAACGCATCGAACGCGAGACTTTATCGCCCTTTGCAACGCTCAGCGCTGAAACAAAGGGCCGCGCCCGGCCGGAAGCGCCCTGCGAGTTGCGCACCGCCTTTCAGCGCGACCGCGACCGCATCATCCACTGCAAGGCCTTTCGGCGTTTAAAACACAAGACGCAGGTCTTTTTGTCTCCCGAATCCGACCATTACCGCACGCGGTTGACCCACACCTTGGAGGTCGCGCAAATCGCCCGCACCATCGCGCGCGCGTTGCGGCTGAACGAAGATTTGACCGAGGCCATCGCACTCGGGCATGACCTCGGGCATACCCCTTTTGGCCATGCGGGGGAGCGGGCCCTCAACGACTGCGTGCCGGGCGGTTTTAGCCATTATGAGCAGAGCGTCCGCGTCTGCGAACAACTCGAGCGAGATGGATTAGGCCTCAACCTGACAGCTGAGGTGCTCGACGGCATTTTGCATCACACCAAAGGCGAACAAGCCTCGACGCTTGAGGGTCGTGTTGTCCGGATTTCCGACCGCGTCGCCTATATCAACCATGACATTGACGACGCCATCCGCGGCGGCATCATCCGCGACGACGATATTCCTGCGGAGCTGACCGTTGGCTTGGGCGCGACCAAAAGCGAACGCATCAATACGATGGTCTTATCGGTCGTTCGCAACAGCGACTCAGACATTCGCATGGATCCGCATACGTTTAGCCTATTCGACGCGTTGCATCGATTTTTATACGACGCGGTCTATCTGAATCCTGCGGCCAAGTATGAGGAGTGCAAAGTTGACGGAATCGTGCAGGGGCTTTACCACTATTTTGTCGAGCATCCGCAATCGATGCTCCATGAATACGCCCGCGTCTGCGCCCTCGAAGGGCCGCGCCGGGCGGCGGCCGATTATGTGTCGGGCATGACCGATCATTTTGCAATTCAAACTTATACAGACTTATTCATTCCAAAATCCTGGGATATTTAAACGCCAAAGAGGGAGGGATTCGATGGCGATCAGCGAGGAGCTGAAACTCGAAATTAAATACCGCAATGACATCGAATCGGTCGTCTCTCCTTATGTCAACCTAAAACGGCGGGGCAAAAACCTTGTGGGGCTCTGCCCATTCCATAATGAAAAAACGCCGTCGTTTACCGTCTATCCAGAGAATGGATCTTTTTATTGCTTCGGTTGCGGCGCGGGCGGCGATATCTTTACCTTTATCGAACTCATCGAAAACCTGGATTATCCGGAGGCTGTCAAAACACTCGCCGAACGAGCCGGCATCGCTTTGCCGGAAGAAGGCTACGATGATTCGATGCAAAAGCTCCGCACCAAAATCCTTGAAATCAACCGCGAAACAGCAAAATTTTTTCATAAGTACTTGCTATCCCCAGCTGGCAAGTGGGCGCTCGACTATCTAACCGGCCGCGGGCTCACATTGCAGACCATTCGGCACTTTGGCCTGGGCGCCGCCCCCGACGGTTGGGACGCGCTTTTGCATCATTTGACCCAAAAAGGGTATACCATTTCTGATATGATGCAGGCGAATGTCATTGCAAAGGGCAATCGCGGCTCTTATTACGATCGTTTCCGCCATCGGGTGATGTTCCCCATCATCAATGTCAGGGGGAATGTGATCGCCTTCAGCGGTCGGGCGGCGCCGGGGGAAGAAAAGGGCGCAAAGTATGTTAACACTTCGGATACTCCGGTCTATAAAAAGAGCCAGAATCTGTTCGGCCTCAATTTTGCAAAGGCCCACTGCGCGGAACGAATCATATTAGTCGAAGGGAACATGGATGTAATCAGCTTGCATCAGGCCGGATTTGAGAACGCGGTTGCGGCGCTCGGCACCTCGTTTACAACCGAACAGGCTAAATTGCTCAGCCGGTATACAAAGGAACTGGTCGTGACCTTAGACGCCGATGCGGCGGGGCAAAAGGCGGTTCGCCGGGCGCTTGACACCTTGAAAGACACCGGCATGCCGGTGCGGGTGCTGACTTTGCCAGAGGGTAAAGACCCTGACGAATTCATCAAAAAATATGGCCCAGCTCGTTTTCGAGCGCTGTTGGAGGGCGCGGTCAGCGAAATTGAATATAAGTTATTTACTGCCGCCGAAGGAATCGACACTGAAACCGACGAAGGGAAGCTCAAATACCTCGCCCGTGCGGCCGAAATCATGGCCGAAACAAATGACGGCATGGCACGGGATATGTATGAGAGCCGGCTGGCTGAGACCTA
>CASFAP010000129.1 GCA_949292695.1 uncultured Eubacteriales bacterium
CTTGGTTATTTCTTCGGTTTGATTGGGCAGAGCTTTTGGTTCTTTTACCGCAAGATGTATAAAACAGGGGCTTTGCTCGCGGCCGCGGGCGTATTGCTTTTAGGGATTCAGGCGGCTGTCAGCTATGAACCCTTAACAAATCTTTACGCAACCGCCCTTTCTTCTTTTCAGGACACCGGCGACGACTCACTTCTGGCCGATGATCCATTTAGTTCCGAATATAATGAAACCTTCGATTCGATTTGGGAAGTGCAACAAGCCATCAATGACAATCCGCTTGTCGTGCTCTGCAGGATCATAAACTTGATTGCTGTAATCGTCAATTCCATTTTTGCTTTTTCAATGTATTACAATTACGCAAAGGTGAAAATTAAACGCTATACCGCTTATAATATGGATAACAGTTTATATAATTACCAGCTCGCCGCGCTGGGTGGGACTTCTGGTGGCGCGCTAGCCCTATCCATTATTTTTTATTTGCTTATGAATGCAACTTTGGTTTTAGCCCCACTTTTTACTGCTATGTCGATCCTTCATTAAATAAGGAGGTGACCTTTTGCAAATCACGAAAGCCGTGATTCCAGCCGCTGGCCTTGGAACCCGGGTGTTGCCGGCTTCAAAGGCAGTGCCCAAAGAAATGTTGCCGATCGTCGACAAACCGGCCATTCAGTATATTGTCGAAGAAGCGGTGAAGTCTGGTATCACTGACATTTTAATCATTACAAACCGCGGCAAGGGGGTCATTGAAGATCATTTTGACCATGCGGTTGAACTCGAGGCGTTGTTGCGTTCGCGCGGAAATACAGAAATGGCGGATGCAGTGGCCGCTACGGCTCACCTGGCCAACATTTTTTATATTCGGCAGAGGCAAACGCGTGGCCTTGGCGACGCGGTGCTACGCGCCAAGCAGTTTGTTGGCAAGGAACCCTTTGCCGTCTTGTATGGAGACGACGTCATTTACGGCGACGACCCGGCACTCGGCCAGCTGATGCGTGCTTATAATATTTATGGCAAAAGCGTCGTCGGCATCCAGCCGGTGAGTGAAGCGCAGGTCATGCGGTATAGCTCCATGAAGCTTTCTCCTTTGAAAGATAATTATTTTGAAATTACCGACATGGTTGAAAAGCCGAAAAAAGAGCAGATCTTTTCGCTTTATTCGATCCTCGGCCGATGCATTTTAGAACCGGAGATTTTTGACATCCTCGAGACCATACCTATGGGTGCGGGCGGAGAGTTGCAACTGACCGATGCGATGCGGGTACTTGCCAATCGGACCGGAGTCGTGGGTGTGCACTTTACAGGAAAGCGGTTTGACATGGGAAATAAGTTCGGCATTCTTGAGGCGAACATTGAGGTCGGCCTGCAACATCCTGAAACTCGAACGCAATTGCGCGCTTATTTAAAACGATTAGCCGGTGAACTGGAATGAAGCAATATACGACGCTTTTAATGGATGTCGACGATACGCTTCTCGATTTTGGCGCGGCTGAAGCCGCGGCGATCCGATTTTTATTTTCATCTAGGGGATACCCCGTCGATGATAGCCTTGTCGCCCACTATAGCCGCATCAATAAATGCTTCTGGCGTCGTTTTGAACGAGGAGAAATTCCCAAAGAAGCGATTTTTGCCGGTCGGTTTGCAAAGTTGTTTGCCGAGCGTGGAATTGAAGCTGACCCGCAAGCTTTTGCGAATGGATATATGGACGCTTTATCGCGCCAGCATTTTTTGATACCCGGTGCGCTCGAGCTTTGCCAAAAATTGCGCGGGCAATTTGCACTTTACATTGTTACCAATGGCGTCGCGACGACCCAATATCGCCGCATTGAAGAATCAGGCTTAAAGCCTTATTTTCAAGGGATCTTTGTTTCGGAAGAAGCCGGAAGCCAAAAACCAAGCCGGGATTATTTCCGCTATGTTTTTGACCGAATTGCCGAAAAGGACCTGAACCGGGTGATCATTGTGGGCGACAGCCTTTCTTCTGATATGCGGGGCGGCATCGATGCTGGGATTGACACCTGTTGGTACAATCCGCATGGTCTGACGACAGATTTGCCCGT
Organism: uncultured Eubacteriales bacterium; assembly: GCA_949292695.1. Classification (GTDB taxonomy): domain Bacteria; phylum Bacillota; class Clostridia; order Oscillospirales; family Acutalibacteraceae; genus CANQSG01. Next base: position 2,058 of record CASFAP010000129.1, read on the forward strand.
CACTTATACGATTGAACGGCTCGAGCAGTTGCCGGCGCTCTTGCAAGCCGAATAAAGCAATGCGGAAATGCCTGCTATTCGGCTCTTTTTCTAGCTTAGCGTTACCGCCTAACCTTAATTCTAGTAAGATTGATCTGTCATTATGCGGACTTGCCTTTCATTATCGGGTCCGTTGCGTTATACTTGATCCTTGCTTAGTAAACAAATAACACCAAATTGCATCGACTGAATGAAATTTTAGAATCGGTTTTCGTTGTCCGGGCAGGCTTTTTAAAGCTCGCCCGGACAATTTTTTGCTTTTTCGTCTCCTTTACAAAAGCAAGGAATTACGTTTGATGTGAATTTTGTTTTGAAATGCCGATAAAATAGTCTCCCTTGGAAAACCTATAAAAAAGGAAAAGCGAGGCATTCTTATGAAACTTACAAAAAAGGAAACTTGGTTGGCCGCCGGCGGGGGATTGGGAATTGGACTTTTAAATGGTCTGCTCGGCTCGGGTGGCGGACTATTGGCTGTGCCGATGCTCAAAAAACTCGGCCTGGATCAAAAACGCGCGCATGCGAATGCTGTGGCTGTTATCCTGCCTATTACGGCAGTCAGCGTCATCGGCTACTTAACGGCCGGTCGGGTCGCATTGCAGGATGCCTTTATCTATATTCCGGGAGGCATTGCGGGATCGATTCTCGGCACTTGGATATTGAGTAAACTTTCTGCGCCGATTTTGCGGCGCATTTTCGGCGTCTTTATGATTTGGGCGGGGGTGCGTCTGTGGATGCGATAAACTGGGCGGCCGTCGCCGCAGGCTTTGCGTCAGGTATTATCGGCGGCATGGGCTTGGGCGGCGGCGCGGTACTTCTCATCTATCTTTCGGTTTTCGCCGGCGTTCAACAGTTGACTGCGCAGGGCATCAATCTGATTTTTTTCCTACCCATTGGACTAATCGCTGTTATTATTTATGCCTTTCAGAAAAAAATCGAATGGAAACCGGTGGCTATCTTGGCCGCAACGGGAGCGGCAGGATCGTTAGGAGGATCTTATCTTGTCGGCTTGCTGGGCGGCGATTTGACAACCAAACTGTTTGCGGTGCTCCTGATTGCCTTTGGCCTGCATGAGGTCTTTTTCAGAAAGCAGAAAACAGGCTTGCAAAGCGGGGCCTCTCATGGTATACTGAAATCGAATAAATGTTCGGTGGAGGTTGGCAAAGATGGGAAAGACACCGCTGAGTGAAAAGCAGAAGTCGGTTTACCGTTTTTTGGTGCAAAAACTGAGCGGCGGTTTGCCGCCGACCGTGCGGGAGATCTGCCAGGCGACCGGGATTAAATCGACCTCCTCCGTGCATGGAATCCTGAATGCGCTCGAGGAAAACGGCTATATTGTGCGGGACGCCAAGGCCTCCCGCGCCATCCGCATTGCTGACGCGCCGGAGGCCGCCCGTGTACCGCTTGTCGGTCGGGTGACGGCCGGCCAGCCGATATTGGCTGTTGAAGAAATTGAGGATTATATTCCTTATCCGGCGCATGATGCCGAAGGCCTTTTTGCGTTGCGGGTGGTCGGGCTCAGCATGCGGGATGCCGGCATTTTGGATGGGGATATTGTTGTCGCGGATAAGACAGCTCAGCCGCGAGAAGGTGATATCGTCATCGGGATGGACGGCGAGGAGGCGACGGTCAAGCGACTGCATTTCGAGGCCGACGGCACGGTCGTATTCCTGCCTGAGAATCCCGACTTTTCGCCGATTTATCCGGAAGACCCTTCGATTTTGGGAAAAGTCATCGGTTCTTTCCGCCGGTATTGAGGTGCGGGATGGAAAAATACGTGGAGCTGTTCACCGACGGCGCCTGTTCAGGCAACCCAGGTCCGGGCGGCTGGGGCGCAATTTTGCGCTATGGAACGCATGAAAAAGAGCTGAGCGGCGCTGAAACCAATACCACAAACAACCGTATGGAACTGACAGCCGCAATTGAGGGCCTTGCGGCGCTCAAAGAGCCTTGCATTGTACGATTGTGTACCGACTCCAAATACTTAGCCGACGGCATTCAAAAGGATTGGGCTCGGTCCTGGCAACGCAACGGATGGCGCAAGGCTGATAAAAAGCCGGCCCTCAATTCCGACCTTTGGGAGCGCTTGCTTCAATTGATTGATCAACATACTGTCGATATCGTATGGGTGAAGGGCCATGCCGGACACCCAGAGAATGAGAGATGCGACCAGCTGGCTGTTTCGGCATATCGCGCTCTGCAAAAAGAATCTTAGATCTTTGAAAGGAGGATTTTTGATAAACGGTCAGTTCGCAATATCCTGACCGGAGCGGAAGGCTCAAAAACAAAACTACGGAAGGAAACTGAAGATGAAGAAAAAGAACAATCTCGTATTTTACCTTGTGTCAGGGGCCCTGATTGCCGCCGTTTATACGGTCTTGACCTACATAGCCGGACTCATAGGCCTCAGTTACGGCCAAATTCAATTTCGGATCAGCGAGGCGCTGACCGTCCTTGCGGCGATTACGCCCGCGGCCATCCCTGGCCTTACGGTCGGCTGTTTTCTCGGCAATCTTGGAAGCCCGTTTGGTTTGGTCGATATTCTCTGCGGTACCCTGGCGACACTTTTGGCCGCGGTTCTATCCTGGGCCACTCGAAACGTCAAATGGAAAGGTTTGCCGGTACTGGCGCCGCTTGCGCCTGTTGTTTGCAACGCGCTGGTCGTGGGTGCAGAAATCGCTTATTTTTTGCCTGAGGGCTTCTCGGCGATGGGATTTTTGATCGCGGCACTTCAAGTGGGCGCGGGAGAATTTGCTGTCTGCTATGGCTTAGGCTTGCCACTATTGGCTGTGCTTCGCCGCACAAGGCTGGCGGATATGCTGGCGCTCGGGCAACACAACATAGAAAACCGCGGCGATCTGTAATGGTTAATCCCAAGATTTTTGCGAGTAAGCGCTTAAGGGAATTGCAATGATAAATAGCAAATAAAATATTTTAAATAGCAAACATCATTTAAAAGCAGGAATTTCCTGCTTTTTTTCGTTTTTGCCCCGGCATACTATTACGGGTGAAGAATTTATGGATACAACTTCAATTTGGCTTCGCGACCTTCAAAAGCCGCAAATCGAGCGCCTAACAGGATGCAAGACGGCCGATGTCTGTGTCATCGGGGCCGGCATCGCCGGGATTTTGATTGCAACTGCCTTACAAGATGCAGGACGCGATGTGATTGTATTGGAAGCGGAAACGGAACTCTTTGCAAATAGCCAGACGGCCGGCACTACGGCAAAACTATCTTGGCAACACGGCGATTGCTATCATCGCATCTTAGAGTCTTCCGGATTTGAAGCGGCTAAAACCTATTTAGAGGCCAATCTTAAGGCGATCGAATGGCTTTGCGAGCTCATATCGAGCCGCGGAATCGATTGCGATTTAACCCCTTATCCGGCCTGTCTTTACACCAATGCCCAGACCGGGCGCCTGAGAAAGGAATATGCGGCGCTCAGCCGCTTAGGGGTGCATGCGCGGCTTCAAAAAAGATCGGAACAACCTTTAAAGGGGTCGCTCTGCCTGCAGACCGAAGGGCATTATGCGTTCCATCCGCTTAAATTGCTGTCTGCATTGGCAAAAGAACTGGAAATCTATAGGGATGCGCGTGTCATCGGGCAAAAAGACAACGTCGTGAAAACACGATATGGGCAGGTGACGGCGAAAGATATTGTCGTCGCAACCCATTTCCCCATTTTGAACCGTCCGGGATACTACTTTTCGCGCATGCATCAGTCGCGATCGTATGTGCTTGCGCTAACAGGGATTGAACCGCCCAAGGCGCTCTATTATGGAATCGATTCCGACGGCATTTCGCTCCGACCCTATGAGGATTTAACGCTGTTTGGCGGCGAAGCGCATCGGACCGGGCAGGATGGCGAAGATCATTATTCGAAGTTGCGTGCGACTGCGGCACAGTATTTTCCAGAGAGTGAGGTCGTCGCCCAGTGGTCGGCGCAGGACTGTATTACACATGACGATCTACCCTACATCGGCCGGTATTCTAACAAGTTCGAACACATCTGGGTAGCTACAGGGTTTCATAAATGGGGGATGAGCAATTCGGCTTTATCGGCAAGGCTTCTCTGCGACCTGATCTGCTCGCGCAAAAACGAAGCCGCCGCGCTCTATTCGCCCGCCCGCCCGATTCCGGGCAAAGCCATCCGGCCGATGGCGACCGATATGGCGCTCAGTGCCAAAAATATTTTAGAAGAAGCGTTTTATATCCCGCAGAAAAAGTTGGATGATCTTTTGCCGGGAACGGCGGCGATCATTCGTTCTGATGGAAAAAAGACCGGTGTGTATAAAGATGTTGCGGGCGGTATTCATATGGTCTCGGCCATTTGCCCGCACCTGGGGTGCCAGTTGCATTGGAATGCTTCTGACTGCACCTGGGATTGCCCCTGCCACGGTTCCCGCTTCACACCCGACGGCGCGATTCTTTCCTCTCCAGCCGTGCATGATGCGGTCCGGTTTTAAAAAAGTCGCTACAATTTGTAGCGACTTTTTTGCGTTGACAACCGGGTTGTTGTGTGGTAAAAAGGAATCGAATTCCAAAGGAGAGATTGCGATGAAAGACTGGATGTTCGGGCCTTTTCAAAAATTGCAGGAACCAGTTTTGGAGCCAACTGATTCGCTTAAATTTCATTGCCCGATCAACGATCGACTGGAACATTGGGCGCATACGGGAGTCTACAACCCCGCCGCGGTTGTTCGCGATAAAAAGTTACATATCGTTTACCGCGCCGACGGCGAATCACTTGGCGGGAAAGACGACTTCGGATGCGAGCGGGTTACCTGCCGGATTGGCCACGCGCAAAGTGAGGATGGCGTCCATTTTAAGCCGTCCGCCGAACCGGTTGTATTCCCAGATCAGGATGCATTTGAACCCTATGAATGGTGGGGCGGGTGCCAGGATATGCATGTGATAGAAGGGGAAGACGGCAGGTATTATATGAACTATGACGGTTGGAGCGGCTTGTATTCCGGGCCGGGCTTTGGAGAATGCGGCGCACAGCCCATTATGGACGTCCTTTTGAGCGCTACATCCGACGATATGGTCCATTGGAAAAAAGAGGGGGTTGCCATTAACCCGCAGTGGACCAATTTTTTGAATCACTCGCGGAGCGGCGTCGTGCTCTGCCGGGAAAATGGCGACAAATTGACGGCCGTGAAGCTTCATGGAAAGTACTGGATGTATCTCTCATTCCGCGGTTGGTTGGAGAGTTCTGATGATTTGATTCATTGGGATCCAGTCCTAGATAGTCAAGGTCGAATGAAATGCTTGTTCCCGCAATACCCCCAGTATCCTTATTGCAATCTAGCCTGCGAGGCCGGTGCCGCCGCAATTTTAACGGAGCAAGGTATTGTTTATTTCTTTAACGGATTAGGACGTTTTGGCGAGAAGGAAATCTGGTCGGTTGGCCAGGCGCTCATCAGCCCTGATGATCTCTTAACGGTCTTGGACGTAGCGGAAACGCCGCTTTTGGAACCGGAATATAATTGGGAGAAAATCGGTCACTGCCCGGCCTACGCGACGGTTTGCAATACGATTGTCAAATGGAATGGAAAGTGGCGGCTTTATTACGGCGGGGCCGACCGGGTCATTGGGTGCGCAGAGGAATGCCATTAGGGATTGTATTTGTGTAATCTCACCCGCAAATGTCTGCAAATTTTCTGTTTTTTTACCGTTTTGTCCCTTTACAACTTTCATGCTTAGTGGTATAGTATTTAGTGTATGAGGCTTAATGTCTCGTAAAAAAGGAGGAAATTTTCCATGGCAAGAAAAACCAAAACGATGGATGGTAACTCGGCCGCCGCGCACGTATCCTATGCGTTTACCGACGTCGCCGCGATCTATCCGATCACCCCGTCTTCGAATATGGCGGAGGAAACCGACAAAATGGCGACAGCAGGCGTCAAAAACCTGTTCGGCCAGACGGTTAAGGTTACGGAAATGCAGTCGGAGGCCGGTGCGGCCGGTGCGGTGCACGGTTCGCTCACCGCTGGTGCGTTAACCACGACCTATACCGCTTCGCAGGGTTTGCTTCTCATGATCCCGAATATGTACAAAATCGCCGGCGAGCTGTTGCCGGGCGTTATTAATGTTTCGGCCCGTGCGCTGGCAAGCCATGCGCTCTCGATTTTTGGTGACCATTCTGACGTCTATGCCTGCCGTCAGACCGGTTTTGCGATGCTCTGTTCCAACAATCCGCAGGAGGTTATGGATCTGGGGGCGGTTGCGCATTTATCAGCTATCAAAGGCCGCGTGCCTTTCCTGCACTTCTTTGACGGATTCCGCACCTCGCATGAGATCCAAAAGATCGAATGCTGGGACTACGAGGATCTCGACGAAATGCTCGACAAAGACGCTCTGAACGCCTTCCGCCGTCGCTCTTTGAATCCGGAGCATCCCGAACAGCGCGGTACGGCGCAGAACCCGGATATTTTCTTCCAGGCTCGCGAAGCGTCCAACCCGTATTATGACGCAATTCCGGCAGTCGTAGAAGATTACATGAAACAAGTCAACGCCAAGATCGGCACAAAGTACAAGCTCTTCAACTACTACGGCGCACGAGACGCTGAGCATGTCATCGTCGCTATGGGGTCGGTTTGCAATACCATTGAAGAGACTATCGATTATCTGAACGCGAGCGGCGCGAAGGTTGGTCTGATTAAAGTCCATCTCTATCGGCCCTTCTCGGTCAAGCACCTTCTGGCCGCTATGCCGAGCACGGTCAAGGCAATTTCGGTGCTCGACCGCACCAAAGAGCCGGGTTCCATCGGAGAACCGCTCTATTTGGATGTCGTTATGGCCCTTCGCGATTCGAAGTTTGCGAATGTCCCGGTTTATGGCGGACGCTATGGCCTTGGATCAAAGGACACCACCCCGGCCCAGATCGTCGCCGTCTACCGCAATATGGAAAAGAGCGCGCCCAAAAAGCGCTTTACGATTGGCATTGAAGACGATGTCACCAAGATGAGCCTGAAAATCAAAGAAAATCCTGACACCACCCCGAAGGGAACCACCTCCTGCAAATTCTGGGGCTTGGGTGCGGACGGTACTGTTGGCGCCAATAAGAACTCCATCAAGATCATCGGCGACAACACCAACATGTACGCACAAGGGTATTTCGATTATGACTCGAAAAAATCAGGCGGAATCACCATTTCTCATCTGCGGTTTGGCAAGAAGAAGATTAACTCTTCTTACCTCATCAATAAAGCCGACTTTGTCGCCTGCCATAACCCGTCTTATGTCACAAAATACGACATGGTTGAGGACCTCAAAAAGGGTGGCACGTTCCTGCTGAACTGCAGTTGGACCGATGCCGAGCTCGATCATCATCTGCCGGCCAAGATGAAGCAGTACATTGCCAAAAACGATATCCAGTTCTACACCATCGACGCGACCCACATCGCCAAAGAACTAGGCCTTGGCGGCCGTGTCAACACCATCTTGCAGGCGGCTTTCTTCAAGCTCTCGAAGATCATTCCGGCTGAAAGGGCAGTCGTCCTCATGAAAGAGGCGGCCAAGAAGTCGTATGGCAAAAAGGGCGACAAGGTCGTTCAGATGAACTATAACGCCATTGATCGCGGAATTGACGGCGCCAAGAAGGTGAATGTGCCGAAGGCCTGGGCCACTGCGAAAGACGATACTGCGGCAGTCGCAAAACTTTCGGGCGGCCGTCCGGAAATCCAGCACTACATAGACAACATCCTCAGCGCTGTCAACAGCCAGCAAGGCAACAAGTTGCCGGTATCGGCGTTCGCCGATTATGTCGACGGCACTGTGCCGCTGGGTTCTTCGGCCTTTGAAAAGCGCGGCATTGCCGTTGATGTCCCAGAGTGGAATCCGGAGAACTGCATTCAGTGCAACTTCTGCTCTTATGTCTGCCCGCACGCCGTCATCCGCCCAGTCGCTATGACGGCTGATGAAAAGGCCAAGGCGCCGGCTGGCACCAAAACCATCCCGCTGACCGGTGTGGCCGGCCTCGAATTCGCCATGACCGTTACAGTCCTCGACTGCACGGGATGCGGTTCCTGCGCCAACGTCTGCCCGGGCAAGAAGGGCGAGAAGGCGCTCGTCATGAAGCCGCTCGACAGCCAGCTCGAACAGCAGGAAGTCTACGCTTACGGCCAGTCTCTGCCCGAGAAGCAGGAGGTTGCCGAGAAATTCAAACCGACGACAGTCAAGGGAAGCCAGTTCAAACAGCCGCTTCTCGAGTTCTCGGGTGCTTGCGCCGGGTGCGGCGAAACGCCTTACGCCAAATTGGCGACGCAACTCTTCGGCGATAAGATGTATATCGCCAACGCGACGGGATGCTCTTCCATTTGGGGCGGTTCTTCGCCGTCCACTCCGTATACGGTCGATAAGCTCGGTCATGGCCCGGCTTGGCATAACTCCTTGTTTGAAGATAACGCCGAGTTCGGTTACGGTATGTTCTTAGCAAACCGCGCCATCCGCAACCGTTTGGCCGATGATGCCAGAAAGTGCGTCGAGCTCGCTTGTTGCGATGCCTTAAAAGACGCGGCGCAAGCCTGGCTTGATACGATGGATGACCGTGCGGCCAACGCGCCGGCCAGCGAGGCCTTCAAGGCGGCATTGAATGAAGCAAGCAAAAAGGCCAGCGCTGAACTCAAACCCTATGTGGATGATCTTTTGAATGATGCTGATTACCTCGCCAAAAAGTCCTTCTGGATTTTTGGCGGCGACGGTTGGGCTTATGACATTGGCTTCGGCGGCCTCGATCACGTCATCGCATCGGGTGAAGACGTCAACATTTTGGTCTTCGACACTGAAGTCTATTCCAACACCGGCGGCCAGTCTTCAAAGGCGACGCCGACCGGCGCCATCGCGCAGTTCGCTTCGGCCGGCAAAGAGGTCAAGAAGAAGGACCTCGCCGCGATCGCGATGAGCTATGGTTATGTCTATGTCGCCCAGGTTTCGCAGGGCGCCGATAATAATCAGTGCATCAAGGCCTTTGTCGAGGCCGAGAGTTATCATGGCCCGTCGATCATCATTGCTTACGCCCCCTGCATTAACCACGGCATTAAAGGCGGCATGAGCATCGCCCAGACCGAGGAGAAAAAGGCTGTCGCGGCCGGGTACTGGAATCTGTTCCGGTATGATCCGAGAAATGTCGGCACCGAAAAGGGCGCTTTCTCGCTCGACAGCAAGGCGCCGACCGAGGACTATCAGGAGTTCATCCTTAACGAGGTTCGTTATTCTTCGCTTATGCGTTCGAACCCTGAACGCGCGGAGAAACTCTTTGCCAAGGCAGAAGATGCCGCAAAGGATAAGAGAACATACCTCGAAAAACTCCAGGCGCTTTACAGCAAATAATTCTGAATCAAAAAGCCACCCTTTCGTTGCAAAGGGTGGCTTTTTTGCTACTTCGCTTTTGCATAACAATTTTCCAGCTTTGCACAGGGGCGAAAAGTTTAAGCTTCAAGCGCCACGTGGCGAGAAAAAGTAAAACAGTCGATACGGGACAAAGACGGCCGGTGTGCCGATTGTAGGCTGGGGCAAGTGCCGGAATGCTCCGCGCCTTTTGAGTGACTTACCGGTGCAATCCCATCGGGGCCTCTAATGCCTTCGGCTTAGCCGAGGACATGATTGCAGATTGTTGTGTTTTCAAGCGCGCTTTCTCAATAATCTTATGGACTTAACGATAGAAACATGATTGGAAGCGTATTACGCTATCAGGTGACGAAACTTTTGAAGCAAAAGCATTTATGAAAGAAACTGTTGAATCAAATCAGAAACGCTTTCAATGCCAGGTATGATTTGCGTTGCGCGTCCTGTGATAAAAGCAAAAATAATAACATTGCGAAATAATTTTGATGATTTGTAATCAAAACAGGAGATAATTTCGTTTTATAGAACGGGGGTGATATTTTGTTGGCTATGGTATTGATGTCAATCGATTTAAAACCAGCTGAACAAAACAAGTTCGAAGCGCTTTATTATAAATATAAAAATCTTCTTTTTTATCAAGCTTTACGTATTGTTAAAAACGAGAGGGATGCCGAAGATGTTTTGCAAAACACCTTTATCAAAATTGCCAAAAATATAAAAAATGTAAAGAACACGGACGCAAAAGAAACACTTGCCTTTTTAATTGTCATCACAAAAAATACTGCATTTGATTTCTTAAAAAGGAACAAAAAGATTACGGAGGTGCCATTGCAGGATCTTGATGAAATTGAAGATGCGGAAGCTTTGGAATCGCTTGTGAGTCATTTGGAGTACGAAAAAATCGTATCGGCAATCAAAAAAATTCCAACGCCTTATAACGAAGTCTTATATCTTCATTTTGTAAGGGATTACTCGATCAAGAAAACCGCCAATTTACTTGAAAGAAAAACTGCGACGGTCAAGATGCAACTGGTAAGAGGAAAAAGAATTTTGGTTGAAACTTTAACGGAGATGCTGTATGATTAATGTAAACGAAGTCTTAAAAAATGCTTGGATTGATTCGCAGTTAAGCTCCTGCTTGAATAAAGCGCATACTTTCTCACCTGAATTTGAAACGAAGATGCGGCGTCTCATAAAATCGCAAAAAGGATTTTTAAAACTAGTCAACACGACTTCCAAAAAGGTCGCGTGCATTTTGCTTTCGGCGCTTCTTGTTACAATAACGACGGTATGCAGTGTTGAGGCGCTACGCGAACCGTTTATTGAAGCTGTTCAAAGCTTTTATGTCAACATAAAAAATCGTTTAACTGGAACAAGAGCCGACAATATCGCCCAGCATTTTACAGACAATATTACGCAAATCGTTGCCACCAACTGCATTACGTCCGTTCCGAAAGAATATATCATCGATGATCCGGAAAAAATCGCTGAATTTACCGCGCTTATGGCGGAGACCGACTGGTTCCCGCCTGAAAATCAATTTGACTTCGATATG
>CASFAP010000130.1 GCA_949292695.1 uncultured Eubacteriales bacterium
CTAAGCTTCGGCACCCGGCGCGCATTGCCGCCCTCGCGCCCGCAGGCGCCGGCAAAATCACAATACTGGCAGGCGGCCGATTCGCGCCCGTCGATTGGGTCAATAGCGATATCTCCGGCGCGCAACGTATTTCCCATGCGCTTGAGCAGGCCCTCAATATAATCAAAAATCAGCTCAAACTCTTCGGCCGAAATATAAGGGCTCCCCTTGCGAGCCGAACCGTCGCGATTTTGCAAAAAACGCGGAACGAATTCGCCGGAGTTCTCAGGGTCCATAGCCTCCACAGCCTCCTGCTCGCTCAGCAAAATACCGCTCATTTGGAATTCATGGTCGCTAGAAAAATTTTGCTTGGAAGGCATATAGAGTACGCCGGCGGGTTTTGTATCCGCGAATTCTTCGGATGGGCCGCGTACGACGGCATAAAGATACAAAAGCATTTGTAGGTTCAAACCGTAGAGGATATCGGGCAGTTTAAAGGATTTACTCCCCGTTTTATAGTCGACAACGCGAACATAATTCTTATAGGTATCCACCCGGTCGATACTGCCTTGCAACTGCATCGTACCTGTGTCAAAGGAGATTTCGATGGCGGGGATATCCCCTCCTTCGCCGATTTTCCATTCACAGTGCCTAGGCTCAAAAGCGGTGTGACGGAACTCCTCGGCCAAATGCCCCACAACAGCGCAAAGGGTAACCTCCATCTTTCGAAGCAAGAACCGGAAGCGGGGTGTCTCAATTTGAGCCACACCCGGAATCCCTGCCAAATAATCCCGCATTGCCGCTTTGACCGCACCGGTGATCTGCGCAGGCGTTAACGCGCAAAGCCCTTTCCCATAGTTGCGAATGACCGCCTCGAGCACTGCATGCACCAGCGTTCCCCGTTGCAATACATCCAGATCCGCCGGTTGCAACACACTAGCTCGCAAGCCGTATTTGCAAAAGAAAGAAAAATGACAACGGTGAAATGTGTCAAATTTTGTCGCAGAAACGCGCACAGTTTCACCAAAAAGACGCTTGGCGACATCCGGATCTAGGTTCTTTTTCCCTTGTATGGCGGTTGTCCGAAGAAGATTTGAGGCCCTTTGATCCTTTCTCTCACAAACAAATACTTGTTTCAAGGCACAACTCAAGACGTCTGTACGGTTAAAACCGGCGGCCAGACGGGTAAAGGCCGAGGAAACAGTTTCCGGCAAGTCGCTTTCTAGCGCCGGTGCAAAAACGACGCGGGCCTCGGGCAAGATTTGCCGCACTGTACCGACAAAGCCCGAAGGTTGCATCGAAGCGCCGGAGCCATCCGTCTTGCAATAGGTCAAGATAAGGCGATCGCTTGGGCAACAAAGGCTTGTATAAACGAGGAGGTTTTCATCAATGGCCGTCTGCATTCGGTGATCCGGTATCTCGACACCCAGTTCTATGAGCTTCGAACGTTCATCACGCGCCAAAATGCCTCCTGTCCCGGCAGGTTGCGGAAAAACGCCTTGATTGGCGCCAATGACAATGGCAATTTTCGGTCTCGAAGGGCGAATGCGGTCTGCGGCGCCAAAAGTGACTTCATCCAACATTTGGGGGATCGTTCCGAGCGTAACAAATGACAATGCCAAACGCCAAGCGTCTAAAAACTGGCGGGCCGGCAATGGACGATCGTCGAGGCTGGCAACCAGGCGGTCAAAAAGCTCCATCAGCACATCCCAGCTTCGGCGTTGCAGATCCGCCGCGGGTAGATCCCCAGCTTGCTCCAAACGGCTGGAGAAATCGGCCAGCGCCACATCTGCGCCGGTCTTTTTGAGCAAAGAAAAAAGCGATGTCGCCACCTGCCGAGGTGTCCCGCCCAGCGTAGCCCGAAGCGTTTGGAGCGGCCCCACCACCTTGAGGCGAAGAGCGTTCAGCTCCGAAAGTCGGTCGGCAATTTCTTCTGCGCGTTCGGGGCCCGAGGATTGAAAGCCGTCAGGATCCATGGTCCATTCGGTTTGCCAAAGCTTCCCTTGAATCCGCCAGATGTAGACATAATTTTCAAGGGCATTGATCTCCTCAAAGGAAAGGCCGGCTAGTCCAGTTTTGAGGTAGCGAAGGATTGCGTCGCTCCCAAAATTGCCAGCCGCTCCGAGCGCCGCATCGACGAGAGCCATGAGCGGCAAGTGATCAACAGGCACTCGCTTGTCCATAAAACAAGGGACATCCTGCCGCGCGCAGGCATCTTCCACCAAATCGGCGTACCGTTCGGCATTGCGCGCAATAATAACAAAATCCCGATAACGGTATCCAGCCTCCCGGACCAGCCGATGGATCGTTTCGGCCGCAAAATTCACTTCGTCAAATATCGTTTCGGCCTCGCAGATGAATACCGCTTCGTTTTCGGTGCCAAGAGCACCTCGAGCCGTTTTTTCAGGGACTTCGGCACCTGCCAGGCCAGCCTCCAGCCGGATCAGCGCCCCAGAAGAATAATGAGGTTCGCCCAAAACAATGGCATCCGCAATTTTCATATTATGCCGTTTGGCCATAGCTTCAATCCGGCGGCGGGCGGCCTTCACATTCGAAAAAAGCCCAATCCCATCGTCAGGCGCATCATCGCCCGGCAGGGTCAAAACAACATCCTCTGCCTGTGAGAACACGCGGTCAAGAATGCGGTACTGTTGACCCGTAAAACCCTTGAACGCATCAAAAAATACTGTTTTGCCAGCAAAAAAGGGATACTGCGCCAACCTGTCATAAAGTCTTGCCAAATCATCGTCTGGATCCAGGAACTGACCGGCCAACAAGGCGTCATAATAATCCATAATCTTGGCAATGCTGGTCAATTTCACCTTGAGCGATCCCCCATCGAGCATGGCGGCCGCCTGGCGGAGCCCAGCCGGTGTCACAGCATTCAGCTTTAATTCCCGAATTGTCCCAACCATGGTCCGGACAAATGAATTGGAAGCCGCGTAGCGGTTCCAGAGGGGCAATTCGCCCTGCAATGCTTCAAGCGCTTTGCCCATCAAAATCACTCTGTCGCAGTCGGTTACCGTTTTTGCGGCAATGCCACCGGTTTGCCGGCCGACCTCTTCGACCAGGCGTGTAAAGCTCAAAACAGGTACATTGGTCGAAGCCGAATTCCCTAATAAACGCAAAAGGGCCCGTTCGCTTTCAAATGAGAATTGTTCGGGCACAAGAAGAACAGCCTGCGACTTTTCAGTCGCAAGATGCTGTTTTAACATTTGGTATACTGTTTCGGTCTTGCCGGTAGCGGCCCGGCCTAGGATCAGCTGTAGCATAATTGGGTTCTCTCCGCCTTTAATTCAAGCAGATGGGTTTATAGTGTCGCCCTCATTCCAACATCAAATGGCTAAAGGATATACCGTACAATCGTTTATGATGCAAAGCATGCTAGCCATCATTTTAGATGGCCCAGCTTGCGTCGATCAATTCATAAACGAATGGAGAGCAAGGAATGGGCAAATAAACTGTCTCAACTAGCTCACACAGGAAATCGGTGCGATTAATCCACAATCAACTCCTGAATGGAACGATATTGAAAGTCGACGTTTCTAAGCAGTTTCGGGTTTTTAAGGGCTATACCAGTCCCTTTTACAACGCTGTGGGTCGGGTCATCGACCGGAATGACCTTAGTGCCGATATACTCAGAAAGGAGCGTATCCATACCGTGAATTAACGAGCCGCCCCCCGTCAGATAAATGCCATCCTCTAAGATGTCGGCGACAAGATCCGGGTCCGTTTTTTCAAGCACTTTTCGCACTTCGTTACAGATGCTGTTGGCACTTTCCCCAATCGCCTCAAAGACTTCTGAGGAGGTAATTTCAAAGGATTGCGGCAGGCCGCTGAAAAGGTTGCGACCTTTTGCCGTCATGGCAATTTCGACCGGGCGGCTGACAACCGTCCCAATCTGTTTTTTGATGTGCTCGGCAGTCAGAGGCCCGATCACAACGTTATATTCCTTGCGGACTGCCCGCATGATGAGTTCGTCAAAATCACCCGAAGCGATCTTAACAGAACTGCATTGCGCAATACCGCCCATTGAAAGCGTCGCAATGTCGGTCGTACCGGCGCCAATATCGACGATCATGCTTCCGTGGGGTTTAGAAAAATCGATGCCAAGCCCAATCGCTACGGCAACCGGCCCTTCAATTACCGACACGTTACGTCCACCAGCCGCCTCAATCACATTGGCGACCGAGCGGTGTTGCACTTCGGTAAGGCCCGTCGGCAAAGCCGCCATCACACGCGGCCGGATGATCTTATTGCCGAAAGCCTTTGTCATATATCGCCGCATCATCTGTTGCGCAATTTCATAATCGGATATGACGCCTCGTTCAATTGGACGTACGCAAGTAAGGCTATCCGGCGTACGCCCTAAGGTCTGGAGCGCCTTTTCCCCATAATAAACCGGCTCCCAAGTCTCGCTGTCAACCGTTACAACACTCGGAAGTTCCAAAACGATTTTTGCACCCGAAAACAATACGGTCTTCGAGGTTCCCAAATCGATTCCAATCTCTTTTGCCATACATTTATCACCAAATTTATTATATCCTGCCCGCCTTTACATTGCAAGGTGCGCATTTCTGGAAGCCGGTGGAGATGCGGCCCTGCGCCCGGTCCACGCCGAGCCGATCTGCGGCGGATCACAAAAAACAGTTGCGCCAAACTTTCGGCCGCCGCAGAATCGCGCCCCGCCCTGCGGGGCGGCAGGGTCGCTCAACTGCATTCACCCTGAAACCAAAGCCGTGACACATAAAACCGCTTTTGCGCCCGCCAACCGCAATTGGCGCGCGCATTCGTCCAAAGTAGCCCCTGTCGTTTTGATATCGTCCACTAAAAGAACGGTTTTACCGCTGAAATTTCCCGCGCAAGCATATAGACCCTTTACATTGTCAAATCGGTCCCTTGCGTTTAGCGTATGTTGAGAGAGTCCCGCCTTTACTTGCTGAAGCGCCTTTGGGACATAAGGGAGTGCGAGCTGTTTCGCCAATGCCTTCGCTAAAATTTCACTCTGATTAAAACCCTTTGCTCGTTTCTTTTTAGGAAACATCGGCACGCAACAGACGCAATCAAAAGCAACACCCGAAAACCGACGACGCACACACTGGGCCATCGCTATTACGAGGAAACGGGAACGGTCCAGTTTCCCGAATATTTTAAAATCATACATGCACTTTTGCGCCGCGTCACGATTGCGAAAGGCCGAAGCGCACCCTGCAAAATGAAAAACAAATTTTTTGCATTCGCAGTTTTGCTTCAAATTACCGCATTTCGTGCAAAACTCTTCCGAAATCAAATGGATCTCCTTCGCGCATTTGGCGCAAAGCAGATCCCCCGCCGGGATCAAATCGCCGCAAACTGCACAGCGACGCGGATAGAAAAACAAAGTGATTGCATCAAAAAAGCTGTGTACATCACGCATCATTCAGTGCCTCTAAAAAAGATTTTAATCCAGTATACCGCAGTGTTTTCCGCCCGTTTTCAACCATGGCGCATACGACACCGCGGCTCCCAACAATAATTAAAAGCTTTTTCGCTCTCGTGACTGCGGTATACAGTAAATTCCGATACCGCAAGGGCTTTGGGACATCGAGAAGTGGTAATATGACACAATCAAACTCGCTTCCTTGGCTTTTGTGCACCGTAACGGCATAAGCCAGTTCCAGTTGCGCATAGGTTTCGCCCGGATAGGACGCGACCCGGTCGTCGAACCGTACCTTGACAACACCACTGCGAAAATCAATTTCTTCTAAAATGCCGATGTCGCCGTTGTATACGCCGCTCCCTGTCTCCCCGTTGTCTTTGGTCCATAAGATATCATAGTTATTTTTGACCTGCATCACCTTGTCGCCCACCCGCAAAAAAAGGCCTTTATAGGAAACCTGCGCGGTAGCACGTTCTTGCGGATTGAGCTTGTCCTGCAACAAATTGTTGAGATTTACACTGCCGAGTTCCAGCTTTTTAGAGGGGCAGAGCACCTGAATGTCAGCAAAGGGCGAAAATCCGTAAGCGTCAGGTAGCCGACGTGTGCAGAGATCTACTACTGTTTTTGCCGCAACATAAGGATTGGTCAAATCCATCATAAAAAAGTCGGAATCTTTGCGATCGAGATCTGGTGTCTCTCCGCAAAGAATCGCATGGGCGTTGCGGATGATGGTGCTTTCCATCGCCTGCCGAAATACCTTTTTTAGGCAAACGCAGGGAACAACACCGCTTTCCAAAATGTCATGCAAAACGTTCCCTGCACCGACACTCGGAAGCTGGTCCGCGTCGCCGACCAAAATCAAACGGCAGGAAAGCCGCACTGCCCGCAACACGTGTTCAAACAGCACTGCATCCACCATCGACATTTCATCGACGATTAAAACATCGCAATCCAACGGATTGCGCTCGTCCCGTGCAAACATCGGTTTGTCGCCCTCTCCCCATTCCACCTCTAAAAGCCGGTGCAATGTTTTGGCTTCATAGCCTGTCAGCTCCGACATCCGTTTTGCGGCTCTGCCTGTCGGTGCGGCCAAAAGAATTTTGCGGTTTTTTTCTTCAAAAATTTGAATAATGGCTCGCAAAGTCGTCGTTTTTCCAGTGCCCGGTCCTCCCGTCAAAACAAGAAGACCCCGTTCAAGTGCCTCTTTGATGGCCTGCCGTTGCATGGTTTCGAACCGGAAGGAAAGCTTGTTTTCAACCCAATCAATTTCCAGTTCTGATGCAAAAAATCCTATTTCTTTGCGCCGCAACATAGCGGTCAAACGGCTGGCGATATACTCCTCCGATGCATAGAGATCCGGCAAAAATGCATAATCCACTCCGCCCATGTTTCGAATCCTGACACGTAGCCCTTCCGTTAGGATGCCACAGATATCCGCCGCCGTATGGCGGTCGCATCCAAGCAACTGGCAGGAGACAGTGAACCATTTATCGACCGGCAGGCAGGTGTGCCCGTTCCCAAGATTGTGCCGCAGGATGTATTCCATTCCAGCTTCCAAGCGAATAGGATCATTTTGGTCGATATTAAAATAGCGCGCAACTTCCTCTGCCCGATCAAATGAAAACCCAATTTGAGTTCGGCATAAGGCATATGGGTTTTCGCGAATCAGTTTTGTTGCGTTTGTACCGAAGGCTTTGTAAATTGCAAGGGCCTCCTCAGGTGTGACATGGAACTGAGAAAGCAGGAGCATAACATCCCGCACGCCAAATTGTTTTTTATATTCCTCCCCGATCAAAATCGCCTTCTCCCGGGAAATTCCCCGGATTTTAGAGAGTGCCATCGGGCTTTGTTCCATGATTTCAAGCGAGCGGTCCCCAAACCGCTCTACAATTCGGCGCGCCGTGGCCGGACCGACGCCACGAATCGCACCTGAAGACAGGTAACGCAAAATAGAAGCGGCATTAGACGGCATTTCACGCTCACAGCTCTCGGCTTCGAATTGTTGTCCATAGGTCGGATGTACAACATATCGCCCCTGCAGTGTGACAACATCCCCCTCTGCCAAAAACGGCAAAAAGCCGACCGCAGTTACGCGTTCAGCCGCCGCACGCAAAGAGAAAACCGTATACCCGTTTTGCGAATTTCGGTATGTAATCCTTTCAATGGTTCCCTGTAGTTGCTCCATCGTTTCGATTTGTTCCGGCATATTGTGCATCCTTTAATTGTTCCATCAATTGTGGCAGGGCATTTGCGGTGCAATAGATGACGTCAGAGTTTTCGGCCGCAATCGTTTTGCAATCCTGGGCCACTTCCTCTGGCAGGCCGCAGTCCACCGCGATAACGGCCTTTGCGTAGTTCTTGCCCAGCCAACGAATTTGTTCCATTTCGGCGCGCAACTGTTGCACTGCGGTTTCATCACGCAACAAGGTCATCACGCAGGTCGTCCTTGGCGAACTTGGACGTAAAACAAACATCCAAAGCCGGTGTATCGCTTCGCTAAGCCCAACTAAACTCAAAATCAAAATCGCAACCGCTAATAATCCTTCAAACATCGCTCTTCACCTCACTCCAGTATATGAAGCGTGTGAAAAAATGCCAAAAAGGGATTTCGAGGAATCGAAATCCCTTGGGGTTATTGCAAGGTAATTATAACGTTATACGTGCCAACCTGCCAAATGTTATCATATTGATCCGACTTGATTCGGGCCGAAACGGTGTATTCACCCGCCGTCTTTCCTGAAAGATCCACTTCGGCATAAAGATCATCCGCACTCAAATTTCGCATCACTGAAGTGGGACCGTAAATCTTGACGTTCCGGATCGAACGCGAGGATTGGGCGGTTAAGCCCTCCCCGACGTTTTGATACCGGATGTTTGTCACAGTAAAGGTCCGCTCTCGATAGGAAGGTGTATTGACAGTGACCGTAACAAACTCGATATTGTCGACGATCTTAACCCCATCAGGCAAAACCGGCGCCATATCAAAAGTAGTGTTATCCGCAGAAATGTTGTCAAAATCAATTGGCGCCAATTCGATTTGCGTGAGGGTATCGACCGTTGCGGGCGGGCCGATGATCGTTACCGTATCTTGCGATAGTTCATAAGAAATTGGCGTTTGTGTATATGCTCCGGGCGTGTTTGTAAAGGTGGCGACAAGTGCGACCTCCTTCTGCCTGGAGATTGGCACCGTAATTTTCAAGGTTTCACTGCTCAGCGTAAAATGCGATTTATCCAGCTCGTTGCCGTCGCTATCGAGAAGCATAATTGTCGCATCAAAGCTCTCAGTTTGCGCAAGGGTGCGGTTAACCTCCGCGACAGCCACGACGCTACTGATCTTGTCCATTTCGCTTCGCGGACCTCTGACCGTAATAGTCGCATTGTCGCTGTCGCTGATTACAGATGTTTCTGCAACCAAGCCGGAAACTGCGCCAGCGCCAACGGCTTGCGGCGTAATGGTAAATTCTTTCGTATCAATATAATCAAACGTAACCGACAAGACCGCCGGGGTAACGCTCAAGATGGAATAGCCCGTTTTCTGGCTGTTGGGCGTAGCCGTTAGGGTCAAATCATAAGATCCCGCGTCTGTTACTTCGGAGAGCGAGGCGGTCACTAAAATATCGCTCGCACTAACTGAACTGACAATGTAGCTCGGTCCGCTAACTCGCACATTCACCCTTTGCCCGTACCCGCCTTCGACTATTCCAAGCCCCAGTTCTTCAACCGCAGATCCTTCTGTATTGATATTGACCGTCACGTCGCTAATGGTCTGCTCCCGGACCGGGTTCTGATCAATGGAAATAACCAACCAAAAAATGAATGCGACGGCAATTGAAAATGGAAGGGTGATTTTTTTATTGTAAAGCAATTTTCGTATCGAAAAGGGTTTGCGTTCTGCCATCATCTTCACCCACCTTTATGCGTCGGGATTGGTTTTGTTCTTTTTCCATTTCAAACGGCTGAATATTCCTTTTTTGTTGCCATCCTGCCCGTATTCGCTCATCAAGTGCTTATTGAGCTCATCCCGCAAGGTGATTGCGTTGAAATCGCGCGTCATTTTGCCGTTGATGGCGACTGAGATGTTCCCTGTCTCCTCCGAGACGACCACGACCAAGGCATCGGAATTTTCGCTCATGCCGATGGCGGCGCGGTGCCGCGTTCCGAGTTGCGAGTTTATGTTATTGTTGCTGGTCAAGGGCAGTATGCACCCGGCCGCATATACTCTGCCCTCCCGAATGACCATGGCGCCGTCATGCAAGGGCGATTTCGGATAAAAAATATTGCCTATCAATTGAGTCGAGGTATCAGCATTGACAATCGTGCCGGTGTTGATAATCTCTCCCAGCAACGTCGAACGCTCAAAAACAATCAACGCCCCGATCCTCTGCTCCTGCATTGAGCCCGCGGCCTTGCAAACCGCGTCGATACACCGCATCATGACGTCGCGCTCGTCTTCCAAAGAAGCGTTTTTGCCGATTCCGCCGAGCTTGCTTCGCCCCACTCGCTCGAGCGCACGGCGAAGTTCCGGTTGAAATACGATCGCAATGGCGATAATCGCCGAATCAATCACCTTCAAAAGGAGCCATTTCAGGCTGATCATATTGAACCACTGCGCCAAAAAGAAGATCACGACGAGAATTGCAATCCCCTTAAAGAGTTGCCCCGCCCTTGTATCGCGGAAGAGTTCAATCGCTTTATAAATGACAAAGGCGACAATTAAAATATCCAATATGTCGGCAATCCGGATATGGCTCAAAGCATATAAAATTTGGTTCCAGAGCGTATTGATCGCGTCGAGAACAACAGACATATGGCTACAATCCTTCACATTAAACTAACATGCATTTTGCGGTATTATGACGCAAAAAACTAAGTCCTTTTTGCTTAATAAATATTGTACCATATCCCGCCGAAACGCGCAATACGAGAAAATGGATTTTTTGAAAAACTTAATATTTTTTCAAATAGAACAGCACACGGTCAATTTCTTCGCGATTTGTAAAAACAGAGGGGCAGACCCTAACGGTACCGACATCAATTGTCCCGAGGCGCTGATGCGCGGCCGGGGCGCAATGCAGTCCGGCGCGGACTGCAACGCCAAGCCTATCGAGGTATTGGCCAACCAGCATACTTTCATCGTCCCGCAAATTAAAAGATAACACTGGCGCGAACCGGCCCATTTGTGGGCGCGCTGTGTATAAACGAACGCCCGGAATTTCTAGAAGTCCATCGTAAAATTGCTCTAACAAAGCGGTTTCATGCCTGTAAATCGCATCAATGCCCTTTTGCGACACAAAATCGATTCCCGCCGATACTCCGGCAATACCTGGCAGGTTCACTGTGCCGCTTTCCAATTGTTCGGGCAAAAGATTAGGTTGCGCAAAATTGACCGAATCCGTACCTGTCCCACCCTCCAGGATGGTTTTGGGGATGGGCTTTTCCGCAATCAAAACGCCGATTCCCATTGGCGCATATAGACCTTTGTGCGGCGCAATACAAAGATAATCTATCTTCATTTTCTCCATTGAAATCGGTAACATACCTGCCGACTGCGCCGCATCCACACCAAATACAATGCCCTTTTTCCGGCATAGTTCCCCGATTTGCGCAATCGGCAGAACGTGCCCTGTGACGTTGGAGGCGTGCATACAAAAAATCATCTTTGTCTCAGGGCGCAAGAGCCTTTCAAAAGAGCGATATGTCGCATCTAGGTCGTCAAAAATCACCTCCGCCATGTCATAGGTGATTTCCCGATTTCGGCAAAGCGTCTCTAAAGGTCGCATCACGGCATTATGTTCTAACGAAGACACGATCACATGGTCTCCTGGAGATAAAACACCCTTGAGCACACAATTGATGCTTTGTGTGCAATTTTGCGTGAAAACAACATGCTCCGGTGCGCTCGCCCCAAAAAACTCGGCCAATTTTTCGCGGCACTTATAGACGAGTATGGCCGATTTCATCGATAGTTGGTGTCCACTCCGACCTGGGTTTGCCGCGTTCTCCCGGAGCGCATTTAGCACCGCCTTTTGCACCAACTGGGGTTTTTGCCCGGTAGTCGCCGCATTGTCTAAATAAATCATTCTCTCAACACTCCAATCGAAAAAGCACAGGATGAAACACCATCCTGTGCTGGTAGGTATTAATCTGCCTCTTGAATTTTCAAAATTTTGACGCCGGCGTCTTTCAGCACAGCTTCTGCCTGGCGGATATCGCCGCTCAAGACGATGGTGTATCCGCAACCGACATATCCAAGTTGCGCCGTCAAACGCTCCACAGAAGCCTTGAATCCGGCCCGGCGCAGGATGTCCCGGCCCCGGAGCGCATAGGTGATGGAACCGGTGACAATCCAGTAACGTTTCATTTTCTTCACTCCCTCGCTTGTCGATCCGTCAGCTTCCAAAAGCTCTGTGCCTTGCTCGAAAGATGATACATTACATTCTATGCGCACCCCGGCGAAATGCTATGAAAAAGCCCAGCGTATAAGCTGACGCAATGCTGGCGTTTTGGAGGATTGAGCATAGATTTTATAGAAAGCGCCGCGCAAAAACGCAGGAAATAAAAAAGGCAGACAAGAATTGTCTGCCTTTTTGCAAATGCGAGATTAAGATGTTAGGGTGTTCTGTTCCAGATTGAAAACAGATTCATTGAATGCCCCGTCATGGCTATTGTGTTTGCACTGGAGGTTCAGGAGTTTCTCGTTCGGCCTCTTCTGAGGTGCGGAAAAAGTGCAATTTTCCCTGTTTTTGCAAGTTAATCAATATTATGACAACTAGCGGCAAGCCAAACATTCCAAGGAATCCAAAAAGTTGCAATCCGCAGAACATGGAAATCAACGTCAAAACTGGATGCAAGCCCATCTGCGCGCCGACAATCTTTGGCTCCAGGAAATTGCGGACAATGGTAATGACAAGATAAAGTATTATGAGGCCGATTGCGCGCCAAATATTCCCGCTGATCAATTCAATAATGGCCCAGGGGATGACCACCGTCCCAGTCCCCAAAATCGGGAGAATATCGACAACGGCAATAATTGCCGCAACTGCGACTGCATATGGAATGCGCATCAAAAGAAGGCCGAGGGACAACTCTATGAAGGTAATGAACATCAAAAGCAAATAGCTTCTGAGGATCCGGAATATATTTTGCGATAACATTTTTTTGACATCCAAAATCGCATTAAACTGCTTTTTAGAGAGTTGATTGCGGACAAACTGCACGATCAATGCGTAATCCTTGGCAATATAACAGCTGGCGACAATCGTGACGATCGCACTAATGAGCAAGGCTGGTGTTCTTTTGACAATAGAACCTGCAAAGGATGACAACATACCCGGCAACACATCCGTAACTGCCTTTAAAAGCTGTTCGGGAACATTTTTGAGGGCCTCATAGACGCCAGACGGCATACTGTCAAAAAAGGCGAATAGTTTTGCATTGATATTATCGAGTAAGGCAGTCAGTTGCGGGATATAACCCGGTATCGAAGACAGAAAACCCGAAATCTGCTGATAAAGCCAATAGCCGAACCAACCGACAATACCGATTAAAGCAAAATATACAATCAGAACGAGTGCGACAGACCATAGCTCCCTTTTGATGCGGGTCTTCTTAGCCAAAAAGGCGGCCGGGCGACGCACCGCCATTGCGATGAAAAATCCGATGACAAACGGCAGTAAATAAATCAGCAGGAACCGGAATACCACATAAAATAAAAGCAAGGCAACTACAATGAATGCGGTATTGATCAAAAAGCTTTTCTTTTTTTCCAACGTCACGATTTCCACCTCTTTTGTTTATCATAACCTATTTTTACCAACCTCGCAACTAAATTTCTGAATATTAAACAAAAAATAAGATTTCACATTGCAATTGCCCTTTTAATATGCTATATTGTAGAAGGCTCAAAAACAACTGTCTGTGAGTGGTGGACAAAATGGAAAATTATCCTTTTTTGCTCGTAAACGCTTCGGTGTTGCCTCCCGTATTTTCAAGCGTTATAGAAGCCAAAGCGCTCTTGGCCTCTGGCCGGGCCAAAAATGCCAGTGAAGCGGCGCGTTTAGCCGGTATTTCCAGAAGCGCTTTTTATAAATACGCAGATAAAGTGTTTCAGTATAACGGCTATAATCAGGGAAAGACCATAACCGTGAGCGCGTTGCTTTCTGACCGTGTCGGCGTTTTGTCGGCGCTAGTCAGTGAGCTTTCTAAAATTGGCGCCAATATTCTCACGATGAATCAGGACATTCCGGCCGATGGGAGCGCGACGGTTTCCATCTCGATAAGATGCGACCACATGGAAATCTCGCTCAATGAAATGCTAGACCAACTAAAGCAGATTGACGGTGTGTTATCGGTTAAATACTCAACGATATAAACGGTCTTCTTTTTTTATGCCGTTTTTTGCAAACAGCGAAAAAATACAGGAGGAAAAACTATGATTAATGTCGCCCTGATGGGACACGGCGTCGTCGGTTCGGGCGTCGCGGAGATTTTGCTAGGTCACAAAGCTGACATCGCCAAAAAGGCAAAGGAAGAAATTTGCCTGAAAACGATACTGGACCTGCGCGATTTCGAAGAACTGCCCTATCGCGATTTATTTACAAAGGATTTTGCATCCATTTTGCAGGACGATAGCATCCGCGTCGTCGTCGAGGTTATGGGGGGCGTCACCTTTGCTTATGAATATGTGAAAGCCTGTTTGTTGGCCGGAAAAAGCGTCGTTACCTCTAATAAAGAGCTCGTCGCCGCAAAGGGGCATGAGCTGTTGCAAATTGCCGAAGAAAAAAACGTCAATTTCCTGTTTGAGGCCAGTGTCGGCGGTGGGATTCCGGTTCTGCGGCCCATGGCGCAATGCCTGAGCGCCAACCGAATCAGCGAAGTGGTCGGCATTTTAAATGGGACCACCAATTTTATTCTTACAAAAATGGTCACTGAAAATATGCCCTTTGCCCAAGCGCTTTCCCTTGCGCAAAAGCTGGGATATGCCGAAAAAGATCCAACGGCCGATATCGAGGGCCACGATAGTTGCCGCAAAATCTGCATTCTTGCGGCTCTTGCCTTTGGCCGGCACGTTTATCCGGAGCAGGTTTCCACCGAAGGTATTTCAACCCTTAGCCTGACCGATGTCGAGTACGCCGACCGCTTCAACTGTGTTATTAAATTGATTGGGCGTGCAAAACAAACCGACGGCGAGCACATTACAGCCGACGTCTACCCGGCGCTCATCAACCGGAGCTTTATCCTCTCAGGGGTGCATGACGTCTTCAACGCCATCGTCGTCCGGGGCGACTGCGTGGGCGATGTCATGTTTTACGGCCGGGGGGCCGGCAAAATGCCGACGGCCAGCGCCGTCGTCGCCGACGTCATCGACTGCGTCAAACACCTCACTGCCCGCAAATATCTCTATTGGGAAGAGGGCGCGCCCGACTATGTTGTCAGCACAAGGAGTAGCCAGACCCGGCTCTATGTCCGCGCAACTAACGGCCATCCCGCCTCGGCGGCCGTCGCGATTGCAAAGGCCTTTGGCGATGATTCCATCTTTACAATCAAAAACAACAGCAGTCAGGAGATCGTATTCATTACCCCGCCCGGGCAGGAATCCGCCCTTCGGCAAAAAATTGCCGGCCTTACCTGTTTGCATGACCCGGTAATTTTGCGGGTCATTGATTGATCTAAGATCCTAGAAGGAGGAGTTTTTATGGCACTCATAGTCAAAAAATTCGGCGGCAGTTCCGTCGCAAACGCGCAACGCGTGATGAATGTCGCCAATATTATCGCGGAGGATTATCAAAAAGGCAATCAAGTCGTGGTTGTCGTTTCTGCGCAGGGAGACACCACCGATGATCTGATCGAAAAGGCTCTTGAAATTAACCCAGAAGGCCCTTCCAAACGCGAGATGGATATGCTTTTATCAGCCGGCGAGCAGATTTCAATTGCGTTGCTTGCCATGGCCATCGAGCGTTTGGGACTCCCTGTGGTTTCCCTGCTCGGCTGGCAAGCCGGCTTCCAAACCGACTCCAAATACGGGATCGCCCGCATCAAAAATCTGGACGCGTCCCGCATCGAGGCCGAACTGGCGCGCAAAAATATCGTCGTTGTCGCCGGCTTCCAGGGCATCAACAAATACGACGATATTACTACCCTCGGCCGCGGCGGTTCCGATACCAGCGCCGTCGCCATCGCGGCTTCCCTGAAAGCTGATCTATGCCAGATCTATACTGATGTCGACGGCGTCTACACGGCCGACCCCCGCAAGGTCAAAACTGCGCAGAAGATGAGCGAAATCACCTATGACGAGATGCTAGAGCTCGCGACGCTCGGCGCCCAGGTGCTCAACAACCGCTCAGTCGAAATGGCAAAAAAATATAACGTCGAACTGGAAGTCCGCTCCAGTCTAGAGCCAAAGGTTCCCGGTACAATTGTCAAGGAGGTCATTAAAATGGAAAAAATGTTGATTCGCGGCGTCGCGAAGGACAGCGATACTTCCCGCATTTCGGTCGTCGGTTTGCAGGATAACCCCGGTATCGCCTTCAAAATCTTTAATGTGCTCGCGCAGAAAAATATCAATGTCGATATTATCCTCCAGTCGATCGGACGCGACGGCACAAAGGATATTTCCTTCACGGTCGCCAAATCGCAACACAAAGAGGCTGTCAGCGCTCTGGAGGAACTTCAACCTGCGCTCAACTTTAAAGAAATTGCATGCGATGATGACGTCGCCAAGGTCTCGATCGTCGGCACCGGCATGGAAACCCACCCAGGTGTGGCGGCCAAGATGTTTGAAGCCTTATATGAAGCCGGAATCAACATCAAAATGATCTCGACGAGTGAGATCAAAATCTCGGTCCTCATCAATGCCAAAGACGCCGACCGTGCAGTTGAAGCCGTGCATGACGCCTTTATTCGGTAAACATCTCAATTTTAAGACAACAAAATGGTGTTAATTTTTATCATTTTCTATTTACTGGCAATTATTTTGCAGTACAAATCGAAAATTCAAAAAAGGATCCCAAGGTACTGGAATCCTTTTTTTGCTTATTATTCATTGTGCAAGAAAGCTCCCGATTGCACCCAAATAATTTGTCCGCACAATCCAGTTTTATCGCATTTGCCGAGTTCTACCGGAGCTTTGCGGGTTTGCCACCGCAATTCTTATAAAACGAAATGGCAATTGCAGGAGTCTCGCATTAAGATTTGAGTTCTGCAATGGTCACGCCGTCCTCCCCCTCGCCAAAAACGCCGGGACGGAAGGTGCGGATGTTTTTGTGGCGCTTTAAATGCTGACGCACCGCGCTACGCAATACGCCGGTTCCCTTACCATGGATGATTGTAATTATGTCAATTCCACTGAGAATAGCGTTATCAATAAACCGATCCAGATCAAGAAGCGCCTCGTCTGAGGCCATGCCCCGCAAATCGACTTCACTTACGGCGCTACGTTCGGCCCGCGAGGTAATTCCTTTAACCGTTCGCTCCTTTGGAATTTTTTTCTCGCTTTTTTCGACTAATTTCAAATTCTGAATTGGCACCCAGGTCTTTAAAATCCCGGCCAATACAAGGGCTTCTTTTTCACCCACCTCGATGACGTCGGCTTCCTTATTCAAATCCCTCAGCAAAACGCGATCTCCCGCTTTCAGCGGCCTGGGAAGGGCATAATCGGCCTGTTCCTTATGGATTACCGGGTCGGCCGTCTGATCCAATTGAGACAGGCCTGCGCGCACTGCTCGCCGCGCCCGAAGCGCCAATTCTGCGGCATTTCCATTGGCCGCCTGCTTTTTTAAGGTTTC
>CASFAP010000131.1 GCA_949292695.1 uncultured Eubacteriales bacterium
AAACATTTCGACATTTTACCGCAAATTACTCCAACAAAATACCGCAAATCACCGCAACAGAATAGCACAAATTACTCCAATTCACTTTACTTTTCCTGTATCTTACGATATAATAGCCATAAGAGGGATAAACTTTATGGAATATAAAAAGCGAATCATAGACAACGAACTTGACTTGAAATTAGAAGCATTCGGCGCAACCTTGATCGTTGGTCCGAAAGGCTGCGGCAAAACCACATCCGCAAAGCAAAAAGCAAAGAGCTATGTTGAATTTCAAGATGAGGAACAGCGAGAAAATCTGCTTGCCGTTGCCGAAGCCGCCCCTTCCAAACTTCTGATCGGCGATAAGCCACGTCTTTTTGACGAATGGCAGGATGCACCGAAACTCTGGGGTGCTATCCGCAAATCTGTTGACGACCTCGGCGAAAACGGGCTGTATATCCTTACAGGTTCTTCCTCAAAAGAAGTTGCGACGCCGCACACCGGGACACTGCGCATCAGCAAACTCAAAATGTATCCCATGAGTCTTTATGAAAGTGAGGAATCCAACGGCAGCGTATCGCTCTCCGAACTTTTCGATCATCCCGAAAATTTTGACGGCTGCATTTCCGAACTTTCTGTCGACGGACTCATCTTTGCTGTCTGCCGCGGTGGTTGGCCGCATAGCCTGTCGAATAAGACCGACCGCGCAAAATTGGAAGTTGCCAAAGACCTATACAGGCAAACCTATTCCACGGACATCAGCAACATCGACAATACCAAGCGCAATCCTCGTTGGGCGCAGGAGATATTGCGCTCATACAGCCGCAATCTCTGCACACTCGCCGAGAGCAATACAATTTTCGGCGATGTAAAAAGCAACTTCGATATAAGCCAAAATACCTTCTACGACTATGTTCAAGCATTGGAAAAACTCTATATCATCGAAGACATCGACGCATGGTGTCCCGCCATCCGCTCCAAGACTGCAATCCGTTCGTCCAAAAAGCGCAATCTCATCGATCCATCCATTGCCGTTGCCGCTATGGGGTTATCCCCGCAATACTTCAATACCGATTTCAAGACGCTTGGATTCCTGTTTGAATCGCTGTGCGTCCGCGATCTGAAAATCTATTCGTCCGCCTTCGACGGCGATATGTGCTATTACCGAGACCGCTACGGTTTGGAAGCAGACGGCGTTCTCCGACTGAACGACGGAAGATATGCGCTCATCGAATTCAAACTCGGCGCAAAACAGATTGAAGAAGGAGCAAAGCATTTACTTGAGATCGAACGACTTATCGGCCAGTACAATCAGAAAGAAAAGCAATGCCCCCTGCGTCTTCCCGATTTGAAAATCGTCATCACGGGAACGGAGTATGGATATAGACGCCCAGATGGCGTATTCGTTATTCCCATCGGTTGTCTGAAAGACTGAACGGTTATTTTACAGAATCGTAATTATGCAAAACTAAATTCTATTTCATCTACGGCGACTACCGAAAGGCAGCCGCTTATTTTACGCCTTGTCGCTCCCGCTTCTCGCCACATCAAGCAGTTCGTCCACCGAATACCCTTTCGGGATCAGTATTTCGGGTTTTTCTCTGTTTTTCATGTTTTTGCTCCTATATTTTTTCTTTTTCCTATTGACTTTTCCCCTCTTTTTGCGTATAATATAGATGTAGGATATTCCCTACTATTCCTGCAATGGAGGTGAAAATCATGCAAAACTCGACTGCTTTTATTGACAGCGCCAAAGTAATGGCAAAAGGCCAGGTTACGATTCCCGCCGATGTGCGCAAAGCGCTCGGCGTCGGCGAGGGCGACCGCGTTTCTTTCGTTGTTGACGGAAACAATGTCCGGCTCGTGAACGCCGCCGTCTTTGCCATGCAGATGTTGCAAAAGGAACTTGACGGCGAGGCG
>CASFAP010000132.1 GCA_949292695.1 uncultured Eubacteriales bacterium
CGATCAAAATGCTTCTGGTTAATAATTTTACCATAGTCTGGGTTTTCAAGCGGGCGGTCGCCGAATTGCCGTACGATTTCCCGCTTTAATTCTTCGAGCAGTTTTTCTCGCACAGTCTTCTCGACCAAAATGTAATCCGGTGCAACGCAGGTCTGCCCGGCATTTAAAAATTTTCCAAAGACAATCCTGCGGGCGGCAAGTTTTAGATCTGCCGTTCTATCTACAATGCAGGGGCTTTTTCCGCCCAATTCTAAGACGACCGGCATGAGTCGTTCGGCCGCGCTTTTGTAGACCAGTTTACCAACCGATTTCCCACCGGTAAAAAAGATCATATCAAAATTTCGATTCCACAAATCTTGATTCACCGCACGGCCGCCGGTGACAACATGAATCCATTTCTGCGGCAGGCATGTAGCGCAGATCGACGCGATGATTGCGCTGGTCGCCGGCGCGGAGGCGCTAGGCTTTAACAGCACGGTATTCCCGGCCGCGAGCGCATCCATGGCCGGCGAAAAGGTTAGCAAAAAGGGATAATTCCAAGGGCTGAGGATCAAAACATTGCCCCGTGGGCAGGATAGCGTCATACTTTTGGCGCGATACTGCGATAATGGCGTTTTTACTCTCTTTGGCCGCGCCCATGCGGAAAGATGTTTTTTTAAGAATGTAATTTCGGAGAGCACAAGACCGATTTCGGTCATGTAGCTTTCTTGTGCGCTTTTGCCCAGGTCGCTTTTTAGCGCTTGGCAGATTTCCGCCTGACGTTTTACAATTTCATTGCGAAATGTTGTCAGCGCCCTTTTGCGGGCCGCTATCGGTAAGGTGGCGCCGCTCTCAAAATAAGTCCGCTGGGCCTCTAGGATTTTATCAAGATCCATAAGGGCCCTCCTCTCGGACCTGCATCTGTGGGAAGTGGGTGCGCAGAGCCGGATACAATTGGCGAAATACGCCATAGCGTTCGTTATAAGCTGACTGTAATGCCGGGTCGGGCGTTACGGTCTCCTCGATTTGAACGAGTGATTCCGTCGCGCTACGAATGCTTTGGAACGCGCCGCACCCGACGGCCGCTAAAATGGCGGCGCCAAAATCAGCGCCACACTTTTGCGCGGGAATTTTCAGGGTCAACCCCAATACATTCGCGAGGATTTTTTGCCAAACCTTGCTCCCTGCGCCTCCGCCGCAAATTGTTGAGGATACTGGCGAGAGGCCTAAGACCTGCGCCTCCCGTAGGCAGTCGCGAAGTGCGAAGGCAACGCCTTCCAGCACAGCCTGGGAAAGCTCTGCGCGCGTAGTATCCATCGACATGCCCAGGAAGGCCGCCCGCGCGTTGGCGTCATTGTGGGGCGAGCGTTCGCCCATTAGATACGGCAGAAAAAAGACAGAATTGCGCCCCAGATTTTGAATGGTAGCCTGCTCGGCCGCATAATCGTTAGTCTTTAAAATTGATTCGTTCCACCACTTCAGACAAGAGGCGGCGTTTAAGATGCACCCCATCAGATAATAGCCGCCATCGGCGTGGTTGTAGGCGTGCAGAACGCCGCCAGCCGGTTGGACAAAGGCATCATTTGAGAATACAATTGTCCCGCTTGTGCCGAGGGAAAGGTTGCATCCGCCCGTCCCAACCGCGCCGCACCCGACAGCCGCCGCCACATTGTCGGCCGCTCCTGCAATAATTTTGACCTCGGGGGACAATCCGAGCATTTCTGCCAGTTCGGGCCGGAGCGTCCCGCAAAGCCCGGTGCTGGGGAGCACTTGGGGCAACTGGTCGATTCGCAACCCGGCCAATTCGCACATCTGTTGCGACCATGCGCTCTGTTTCACGTCAAAAAGCAAAGTTCCCGCCGCATCGGAAACCTCTGTGTGATATTGGCCACAGAGACGCCACGCAAGGTAATCTTTCGGAAGCAGGATCATCGCCGTTTTGGCAAAAAGATCGGGTTCGTTTTCTTTCACCCACAAAATTTTTGATAATGTTAAGCCAGCAAAGGAGATATTGCCGGTATGTGCAATTAGAAATTCTTTGCCGGGATTTTCATTGAGTGCATCGCTCATGGGTTGCGAGCGGCCGTCATTCCAGAGAATGGCCGGGCGCAAAACACGGCCATCGCGATCCAATAAAACAAGGCCGTGCATCTGCCCTGAAAAACTCATACCTACAACCTTGTGCCGGTCGCATTGCATTAAAATCTCGCGCAAGGCCTCGATGGTGGCGGAAAACCAATCTTCAGGGTTTTGTTCTGAGAAACCCGGCGCCGGATGAAGAAGCGGATAGCTCTGTTTCGCGCTGGCGTGGATATTGCCTGATTCATCCATAGCGGATACTTTAACCGAGGAGGTCCCGAGGTCGATTCCAAGGAACAACATTGCGAAAACCCCTTTCTGCTTGTTTTATTGTATCATATCACGACCAGCTTCCTTTTTCCACCTTTTTTCACAATAAGTACAAGCTCTAGGCTTTGGGCAGTTCTGGAGGGTCGATGTTATGACCGAAGACGACCTCGCCAGATAAAAACAGTCTTTATATAAATGGAAGACCTCCCCATTCTCACACCAATAACAAGTGGAATCCTCGCCCACAAGCGTATAAAAGGAAGAGGATGGCAAGGGCGTGACCGTCCACTTTGATCCGGCGGCCGAGAAAGGGGCCATATTTTTTGGGAATAAACAGCAAAGCACGGCACAAAGGGCGCCGAGCATTACGGTTTTCAGCGCGATACGGTGTCTGTAAAACCGCAGGTGGCGCTGATGAGAAATGTAAGAAGAGAAGGCACGCTGAACCTCATAATCCAACGGACTCATTCGCGCATCGCGCAGGTGAAAATAGACGTGCTCGATCCGCCTTAAAGGCAGACGGGTCAGGCAAGCCAAATCCCTTCTTCGAGCAAAACATGCGCGCAAGACGGCAGTCGGCACCAAAAATGCATAGGCAAACGCGTCGGCCTCGGTTTCCTGCGTGATATTTGCGTCAGCGGCGTGAAAGGTTGAAATGCCTTCGCTGATATGGCCCAATAGGATATGGCCGAGCTCGTGCGCCAATACAAAACATTTTTCGCCAACCGGTAGGTGGTCCCGATAAAGGACTGCCTTTATTTGTGCGCAACGAATCGTCAGCGCATCACAGGTAAGACTGTCCTCAAGGCGCATTTGTTTGATGAGATCGGTAGCCTGATAAAAAGAGAGAACCGTAAAATGCGCCTTGTTCAAGATGCGGATGATGTCATCCGCTGAAATCGGCAGGGCGGTAATTTTATTGTCTAATAACAATTGATTTGCGAATTCTTTAATATGATCCATGTTGAATAACAGTCCTTTGCTTCCAATTCAACAATATAATACAGAATTCGACAAAGTCAATCCCTATTTCACACTATTTTGATTTTCGTAGCATCTCTAAAAATTGTTTGATGTTTTCATACTCTTCTTTGGTAATCTCGATGGGTTTTTGCGCACTGCCAAAGCCAATGACAACGCCGCGCATAGTAGCAGATGGCGTTTGCACAGATTGATTCACAGTTTGCCCTGTCAGAGTTTCGTAGGAAACGCCAAGATATTGTGTGATTTTATGAAGCGTGTCAAGGTGAAGCGTTTTTTTTCGACCCGTTTTTAGATCGGATAAAACGCTAGGGCTGAGTTGCAGTTCACGACATAATCGATAGGGCGTAATATGCCGCTGTTTACATAGTTCGGCAATTTTATTGTATAAATTATCCATTTCGACAGCCTCTTTTTTGTGCAGATTAGAGAAACCAAAAAACGGTAGCTTCAACAATTGACAAACACGTTGTTACGTAGTATGATAAAATCATACTATCGTAGTTACGTACTATTATTGGTTTATAACTCAATAATAGTACAGAATTACGTAATTGTCAATGAAAAGTAAGCTATTTGTAGGAGGAAAATTCTGGCATGCGAAAACGGACCTTAACACCTTTTGGTTTGGCAGTAAAAATGCGGTTATTGGAGCGAGGATTGACACAACAGTGGCTGATTGAACAGTTGCGCGAGAAAACGGGCATGTATGTTGACAGCTCCAATTTATATAAATTAATGAGTGGACAATTGCGAAGCAGTCGATTGTATGAGGCGATTGCTGAAATTTTAGATTTAAATTCAAAAGAAACGCCGTTATAAAAAGAAGACCATATTCGGTTAAATTTCGTCCTATCTTTTTGGTTAAAAATCGATTATGATAAAGCCATTCAAACGGACGAGGTGAGTTTAATGAAATGGACTGCAAATTGGATAGCCTCTGCACGCGACTTTGGAGAAGTTTGCCCGGTTTTTGAAAAACGATTTCAGGTTGGAAAAGTGAAAAGGGCTACCCTTTACATCACTGCTATGGGTGTTTATGAGGCGACTTTAAACGGGCGCCGGGTCGGCGAGTTTTTGATGGCGCCTGGCTGGACGGTCTATGAAAAACGGCAACAGTATCAGAGCTATGATGTCACGGCGCTATTGAAACCCAATCAGGAAAACCTGTTGCGGGTGACGGTCGCCGCAGGTTGGTTTGACCCTCGACTGGGTTGGGATTACCATCGTCCTGCGACTGATGCGCCGCGCAGTCTAATCGCGCAACTTGAATTGGAAGCAATTGACTCAAGTCGCACGCAAATCCTCACTACGGACGAAACCTGGCGGGTAGCTCCAGGCAAGCTTACTTTTTGTAGCCTTTATGATGGGGAATGTTATGACGCAAGGCGCCCCTTGCGCTTTGAAAAGGTTACAGTTCAAAAGCTTCCAAAGCGGCAACTCATCCCGCAGGAGGGAGAACCGGTTCGGGCGCTTGAACGGCTGAAGCCGGTCCGGTATTTTACGACGCCTGCCGGCGAGAGGGTGCTTGATTTTGGGCAGAATTTAACGGGTTTTGTCTCCTTTACCGTAACGGCCAGCGCCGGGCAACGAGTGGAACTTTCGCATGCCGAGGTCCTCGATCATGATGGGAACTTCTATACGGATAATTATCGGAGTGCCAAGGCGAAACTGGAATACCGTTGCAAAAGCGGCAAACAAACTTACACGCCGAGTTTGACCTTTTATGGCTTTCGTTATGTACGGATCGACTCTTTTCCGGGAGAGATTAATCCCGATGATTTTACGGCTGTTGCGGTGCATTCGGATCTGAAACGTACCGGATGGCTTAGCTGTTCCAATCCGCTTCTCAACCGGCTGTTTGAAAATATCGTTTGGGGGCAAAAGGGGAATTTCTTGGATATTCCAACCGATTGCCCGCAAAGGGATGAACGCCTGGGTTGGACGGGAGACGCGCAGGTCTTTGTCCGCACCGCATGTTATCAGTTCGATGTCGAGCGTTTTTTCCGGAAGTGGCTCCGAGATTTGGCGGCCGACCAAGAGCCGTTGGGCCGGGTGCCGGCTGTAGTGCCAAATACCATTCATCCGTTTTCAGGAGGGCATTTTGCCTGGGGCGATGCGGCGACAATTGTCCCTTGGCAAATTTATTTGAGTTATGGCGACAAGTCGGTTCTAAAAGAGCAGTTTGAAAGTATGCGGCGTTGGGTGGATTACATTACGAGCGTCACGACTACGCCTTTTCTCTGGACCGGCGATAAAGACGCCTATGGCGACTGGTTGGCGCTCGACAACGATCAGGATTCCTGGAAAGGAAGTTCTGACTTTGACCTGTTGGCGTCGGCTTTTTATGCGAATTCTACCTTGCTGGTTACCAAGGCTGGCCGGGTTTTGAAAAAAGATGTGGCGGCCTATGAGGCGCTTTACCGCGGAATCGTCAAGCGGTTTAAAGAGACTTTTCAAAATTTCCACACGCAAACGGAATGCGCCGTTGCCCTATATTTTGGATTGGCAAAAGAGCCGCAGAAAGTAGCGGATCAACTGGCCCGGCTTGTCGAAGAAAACGGCAAAAAGCTGACGACCGGCTTTGTCGGGACCCCTTATCTACTCCATGCGCTCAGCCGAAATGGACACACCGATATCGCATATGATCTTTTATTGCAGGAGAACTATCCCTCCTGGCTTTATTCGGTGCGTCAGGGTGCTACGACCGTTTGGGAGCACTGGGACGGATTAAAGGACGACGGTTCCTTCTGGAGCGCCGAGATGAACTCATTCAACCACTATGCATATGGTTCGGTGGCCGATTGGGTTTTCGGTGTTGCGGCGGGAATTGAACCTGTCGAATGCGAGCCGGGATATGCCCGCGTACACATTGCGCCCCACCCAGATGAGCGGCTGGGTTGGCTAGAGGCGCGCGTCAATACGAAATACGGCCGCATCCGTTCAAAATGGGAGCAGATAGAGGGGCGCGTACGCTATGAAATCGACACACCGGTTCCGGCTACTATTGTGATTGCCGATCGGACCTATGAAGTCGGCCCGGGGCAGTACCTGTTTTGACAGAAGAGGGCAATGATCGGCGGCCTGCCGGCCTTCGGCCGGCGGACGCCCGGGCAGAAAACTGAGCTGAGTCGCGGCATCATAATGCCCGGGCGTCCTTGAAGCGCTTTGCGCTTCAGGCCGCCGTCAAATAAGGCTTGTACAAGATGTGCAAGCCTTATTTTTTGTGGCGGCATTGCCATAGGTGAGAATTTGGTTTATAATGAAAAAAACCTCTGCCAAAAGGAGCCTTATATTTTGAACCAAATTGAGAACCAAACCTTTGATCAGGAGCGTGCGCTATATGCCAGCCATGGTTTGCGTCTTTATAACTGCCGTTTTGACGGCCCGGCCGACGGAGAAAGTGCGCTCAAAGAAAGCCGGGATATCGAGGTGGATTCCTGCTATTTTAACCTGCGTTACCCATTTTGGCACAATACTGGTCTTACAATTTTCCGCTCGGAACTGACACCGCTGTGCCGTGCGGCATTGTGGTATTCCCGGCACATCAGCATTTCCGGCACAAAATTATTCGGCATCAAAGCCCTTCGGGAGTGCGCCGACGTTACGATGTCGGACTGCGAGATCCGCTCGCCGGAATTTGGTTGGTCCGTGAGCGGAATGAAAATGCAGAACTGCACCGCAGAAAGTGAATATTTTATGTTGCGTTCCAAAGACCTCCGTTTCGATGAAGTCACACTACAGGGCAAATATTCCTTCCAATATATCGAGGACTCCGTCTTTGAACATTGCAACTTTGATACGAAAGACGCCTTTTGGCATGCAAAGCGTGTCACGATAAGGAACAGTGTTATAAAGGGAGAATACCTTGGTTGGTACTGTGAGGATGTTACCTTTGTGAACTGTAAAATTATTGGCACACAGCCATTATGTTATTGCAAGAACCTCACTCTAATTGACTGCGAAATGATCGATACAGACCTGTGTTTTGAAAAATCCGTGGTGGAAGCCACCATAAGTACCCCTGTTGTAAGCATTAAAAACCCTTTGTCAGGCCATATCTATGCACCTAAGGTCGGGCAGATTATTCTGGACGACGAAAATGCGCACGGTGAAATCATTTTATCTGAATCAAATTGCGCGTAATTGTGCAGTACATCGATATCAAAGGTGAAAGCGGTGCCATTTGGCGCCGCTTTTTTAATTTTTGCGCGCTAATTTTAAAATGGTTAAAAAAATAGTAAAATTTACAAATAGTTCATAGAACCCTATTGACGATCATTTGAACCTGTGATAAAATCTATACACCACAAGAAAGGATGGTGTGACATGATAGAAACATTACCAGGGACGACGCTTTCCTTTACCGGAGCGCCAAAGGGA
>CASFAP010000133.1 GCA_949292695.1 uncultured Eubacteriales bacterium
CCATGACGGCTACAATCCGCGATCAGACCGCGCGGCTTGTGCTCAGCGTCAAGGTGCAACGCAACCACGAGGTCAAGCGCGAGCAGGTCGCCGAGGAAACCTCCGACAGTTCTTCTGACGGCACCGTCAATCGCACAGTCCGCGGCAAAGGCGTTGTAAGCCGAAATGCTCCCTGCCCTTGTGGGAGTGGCAAAAAATATAAACGCTGTTGCGGCAAGGATCTGTAAAAATTTCGCGGTCCGGTTTCCCCGGGCCGCGGCTTGGCGTCTAAAATAGGAAAGAAGGAAATCATGATGGCAAAAAAACAGTTTAAAGCCGAGTCCAAACGGCTACTCGATTTGATGATCCATTCGATCTACACCAACCGAGAAATCTTTTTGCGGGAGCTTATATCCAACGCCAGCGACGCGCTCGATAAGCTCCATTATCTGTCGCTCACCGATGAGGCTGTGCGCGCGAAGTGCGGAGAATTGCATATTTTTATCTCGCCCGATAAAGAAGCTCGCACCCTGACCATAACGGACAACGGCATCGGTATGACGGCCGAAGAGCTTGAGCACAACCTTGGTACCATTGCCAAAAGCGGTTCGCTCCAGTTTAAGGAGTCGATCGACACTTCGGATGAAGAGGCGGTCAGCAATATCATCGGCCAGTTCGGCGTCGGCTTTTACTCGGCCTTTATGGTCAGCGATGAGGTGACGGTCCGCACGCGCTCTACCATAACCGACGAGGCAAACTGTTGGACATCGACTGGCGCTGATGGCTATACCATCAAGCCTTGCGATAAGGAAACCTATGGAACCGACATCATTTTAAAACTCAAGGCCGATACCGAGCAGGATTCTTACAGCGAATACTTAGAGCCCTATCGCCTCCAGCACCTCATTAAAACCTATTCCGATTATATCCGCTATCCCATCCGCATGGAACTCGAAAAAACGCGCACCGTTGGCGAAGGAGAGGATCAAAAGACCGAGACTTATAAAGAGGTCGAAACGGTCAACAGCATGGTGCCCATCTGGAAACGCGCCAAAAATGAGGTTTCGGAAGAAGAATGCCGGGCATACTATAAACAAAAGTTTTTTGACAGCGCTGATCCGCTCTATACCATCCGCATCAGTACCGAGGGCGTCGTTTCCTATCAGGCAATGCTTTTTGTGCCGGCCAGAGCCCCTTACGATTTTTACACCAAAGATTTTAAAAAGGGATTGCAACTTTATTCGAGCGGCGTGCTCATTATGGAGCAGTGCGCCGATTTGTTGCCTGACCACTTCCGGTTTGTGCGCGGTATTGTCGACTCGCAGGATCTTTCGCTCAATATTTCCCGCGAGATGCTCCAGCAGGACCACCAGCTCAAAGCCATAGCGCAAAATATTGAAAAGAAAATTTTGTCTGAGCTGAAAAAAGGCCTGGCGAATGACCGCGAGACCTATGAGAAGTTTTTTGACGCCTTTGGTCTGCAACTAAAATACGGCGTCGTATCGGATTACGGCATGCATAAGGACAAGCTCAAGGATCTGCTTCTGTTCTATTCTGCTTCCCAGCAAAAGCGCATTACACTCGAAGAATATATCACGGCCATGCCGGAAGATCAAAAATATATCTATTATGCCTGCGGGGAGACAGTGCAAAAAATCGGCGCGCTCCCGCAAGCTGAGCTCGTCAAAGACAAAGGCTATGATATGCTCTGCCTGACCGATGAGGTCGATGAGTTCGTCATGCAGATGCTGGGCGAGATTTCAGGAAAAACCGCCCGCTCCATCAAAGACGATAACGCGGAACTTCAGTCGGACGATACGAAAGAAAAAATTGAAACCGCCGCCGAAGAGAACAAAGAGCTCCTTGCCTTTTTAAAGGAAACGTTAGGCGAAAGGGTCCATGACGTCAAACTCTCGCAGAAATTAAAGTCCCACCCGGTGTGCTTAAGCGCAACTGGCGGTATCACTTTTGAGATGGAAAAGTATTTCGCCGCCATGCCAGGAAACGAAATGAAACCCAAAGCCCAGCGCGTGCTGGAACTGAATGCCGAACATCCGGTTTTTGAAGCCTTAAAAAGGGCTTATGCATCCGACCGCGAGCGAGCAAAAACCCTTGGCGAGATTCTCTATGATCAGGCGCTTTTGATCGCCGATTTGCCACTCGATGACCCAGCGCATTATACCGAGCTGGTCTGCTCGTTAATGCAGTGATTCTCCCTGCTGTTTTAACCATCGATCCATCCGATCCGCAAGCCAGTCCCCGGCGTCGACATTGACTTCATGCCCAGCGCCTGGCACCGATTCAAACTGCGCGTTCGGCAAAGATTCAGCCAAACGCCGGCAGGATTTTTGATTTGCCTTATCTCTTTCGCCGCAAAGCACAAGGGTCGGGCAGGTGATTTTTTGCAGTTGCCCGCCAAAATCCAACTTCCGCATCGAACTCGTAAGAGACCGAAAATCCCGCTTGCAGAATCCCGTTGCCGCAAAGGCCTTTTCTGGCATAAACCGAAAGATAATGTCTTGAAGCGTTAAAAGCCCCTTTGGCATTCGGTCGGGCGCCGCAATCAAAATGAGACCGGTGACTCGCTCTGGGTGTTCGGCCGCATATTGAAGCGCAAGGATCCCGCCCAAGGATAGCCCGCAGAGCAAAAGCGGCTCCTCGCTTTGGCAGGCAAAGGCGCAAAACGCTCGGTAAAGGGTATCATAGGTGGGCTCGCATCCCGCAAGGTATGCCGCGAGGTCCGGGCAAGCGGCGCCGAACTTTTCGCTCAGAAGGCGCCAGCTCTCTGGCGTCTGACCGAGCCCGTGCAACAATATCGTACGCAAGGATAATTCCCCCTTCTTGCATATGTTATCACAAAGCCTACTCGTATGGCAAGAAAAAGCTTTACTTTTTGAAAACCGCATGCTATAATACAGAAGATACCGCTTACTATGCTTATGGGCGTTTGCCGCTAAGCGGAGCACCAGAACCCTTTGCTTGGTTTGCGGTGAAGTAATGAAAGAGGTGACAGAAATGCTGAAAGAGGAAAAGCAACAGATCATTGATACCTACAAGACGCATGAAGGCGACACTGGCTCGCCTGAGGTTCAAATTGCGCTTTTGACCACGCGTATCAATGAGTTGACCGAGCACTTGAAGGTCCATAAAAAGGACCACCACTCCCGCCGCGGCCTTTTAAAGATGGTCGGTCACAGGCGGAACCTGCTCGCTTACCTGATGAAGAACGATATCGAACGGTATCGCGCCATCATTGCGAAGCTTGGCATCCGTAAGTAAGTTGTGTTCGAGGCAGACCGGCTCGGCCGGCCTGCCTCGTTACATGAAAACGGGGTGTTTTTGTGTTTTAGCAGTGAATCGGCGCGCCGAATTTCGGCGTGTGGATTTATTGCTAAACCGGATTGCCCCGTAATTAAAAATTATGGAGGTAAATCATGTACGAAAACTTCAAAGTGTTTGAAACCGAATTTGCCGGGCGCCCGTTGAAAGTCGAGACCGGCAAAATGGGCCTGTTGGCCGGCGGCTCCTGCCTTGTCAGATATGGTGAAA
Source organism: uncultured Eubacteriales bacterium (assembly GCA_949292695.1). GTDB lineage: Bacteria > Bacillota > Clostridia > Oscillospirales > Acutalibacteraceae > CANQSG01. The sequence goes on from CASFAP010000133.1 coordinate 3,529, forward strand.
CCGCCGTCTTCTGCACCGCGACCGCATCGGCCAAGCCCCGCGACGGCATCGACTTTTTGCCGCTGTCGGTCGATTTTGAGGAAAAGCTCTATTCGGTCGGCAAAATCCCCGGCTCCTTTACCCGCCGCGAAGGCAAACCCAGCGAGAAGGCCATTTTGGCCTCCCGCGTCATCGACCGGCCCATCCGCCCGCTCTTCCCGAAGGATATGCGCAATGACGTATCCGTCGTCTGCACAGTGATGTCGGTCGATCCCGATTGCTCGCCAGAAATTTGCGGTATGGTCGGCGCATCCATCGCGCTCTCGATCTCCAATATCCCGTGGGATGGCCCCATCAGCGGCGTTAGCGTCGGCTATGTCGACGGCGAAATCGTATTGAATCCCAATGCTGAACAGCAACAAAAGTCGATTTTGCAACTGACCGTCGCTTCGACCGCCGACCTCGTCGCCATGATTGAAGCCGGCGCCGCCGAAGTCGACAATGACGTCATGTTTGACGCGATCATGAAGGGCCATGCTGAAAACCAAAAGATGGTCTCCTTTATTCGGGGCATCCAGGATGAAATCGGCAAGCCAAAATTCACATTCGAAACCAGCGATCCTTCTCCTGAAATGTTCGAAGCCGTTAAGGAATTTGCGATTGAAGATGTTCGCGCCGCGCTGGATACCGATGATAAAACGGTGCGCGACGAGCGTTTGCGCCCGATTTATGACGCGGTCCACGCCAAATTCGACGAAGTTTATCCCGGCGAAGAAGCGAAACTCGAAGAATGCCTTTATAAATTGCAAAAATTCGTGGTCCGCCGTTGGTTATTAGATGATGGCAAACGTGTCGACGGACGTGGCCTCGATGAAATCCGTCCGCTTTGGGCCGAGGTGGGGCTTTTGCCGCGCGTGCACGGTTCTGGTCTCTTTGCCCGCGGGCAAACCCAGGTTCTGACAATTGCCACCTTGGGATCCATTCGCGATAGCCAGTTGCTCGACGGCATCGATAACGAAGAGACCAAACGTTATATGCACCATTACAATATGCCGTCTTATTCAGTCGGCGAGACTCGCCCCTCCCGCGGACCGGGCCGCCGCGAAATCGGACACGGTGCTTTGGCCGAACGCGCGCTGTTGCCGGTCATCCCCAGCGACGAGGAATTCCCCTATTCGCTCAGGCTTGTTTCGGAGGTGCTCTCCTCAAACGGCTCGACCTCGCAGGGTTCGATCTGCGGTTCGACCTTGGCGCTGATGGATGCCGGTGTGCCGATCAAAGCGCCAGTTGCCGGTATTTCCTGCGGTCTTGTAACCGAAGGAGATCGCTTCATCACGATGGTCGACATTCAAGGCCTTGAGGACTTTTTCGGCGACATGGACTTCAAAGTTGCCGGAACGCATAAAGGAATCACCGCCATTCAGATGGATTTAAAGGTGCACGGGCTGACGCCTGCCATTATTCGCGAAGCTTTGGATAAGACCTATAAAGCGCGCCTTTACATCCTGGATGAAGTGATGTTGAAGGCCATTCCTGAACCGCGCAAAGAGCTCTCTAAGTATGCGCCCAAGATGCTGACAACCAAGATTCACCCTGACAAGATCCGCGAGGTCATCGGTTCGGGTGGCAAGGTCATCCAGAAGATTCAGGCAGACTGCAATTGCAAAATTGACATTGAGGATGACGGCCAGGTCTTTATTTCGGCTATCGATATTGAGGACGCAAAACGCGCGCTCATGATTGTCGAGACCATTGCCCTTGATCCGGAAATTGGCGCGATCTACAAAGGCAAAGTCACCCGCTTAATGAACTTTGGCGCCTTTGTTGAGATTGCACCGGGCAAAGAAGGTCTTGTGCACATCAGCAAGCTTGACGTCAAGCATGTCGACAAGGTCGAGGACGTTGTCGCAGTCGGTGATGAGGTGATCGTCAAGGTCACAGAAATCGACGATCAGGGCCGGCTAAATTTAAGCCGTCGCGACGCCCTCATTGAAGTCGAAGGCTTAACACCTGAAAACGACCTTTCCGAAGAACCGCAACGCCGTTCCCGCCCGCGCAGTGGCGGCGGAAACCGCCCAGGTTTCCGCAATAAAAAGCGCGGCCAATAAATCTGATTCAAACAGTGCGTACCCAATTGGGTGCGCACTGTTTTTTTGAATAGGGTTTGATAGGCCGGATGAATGCGGGTAAAGAAAAAATTTGCATGCCAAAAAATGTGTCGCCCGGCACCGAACGCATCGGACTGCCGTTGCCGGTTATCGGTTGTGGTGATAATCCTACGTAGCGCCGCAACCGGCGACCTTTGGCCGCTTTGCATGATTTGCCTGCGCATATTACAAAAGCAAACTAGAATCGAATCGCATATTTTAAACACAAGAAAGTTAAAAAATTTCTTTTGAAATCTATTGACATTCAAATGAATGTATGATAGAATGCAGATAAAGTCGAAAGGTGGTGGCTAGATGGACGCGACATTCCCAGGTTCAGTCATTCCCCGGCAGGGTAAATCAGCGCAAGAATTTTTGGAAGGTCTTTTTTTTGCGACCAAAGGCATTATGCTACTCCAAGTGCGAGAAATCACCGGGCTGGATACGCCGGTCATTCAAAATTGGGTCAGCCGCGGCTGGGTGCAAAAGCCGGTTGAAAAACGATATTCTGCCGACCATCTAGCGCGTATTATGCTCATCAATATGTTGCGTCCGGTGGCAAAACTGGAGCATGTCGCGCAGATTTTGGCCTATATCAACGGCGATGCAGGAAATTCTGCGGATGACATTATTCCGGAGTCGACGCTGTATATTTATGTATGCGACATTCTCGATCAAGTGGACTTTGAAACCGTGCTGACGGAACAAGAGCTTCGCTCCGTGATTGAAGCGAAAATTGGTGATTATCGCGAGCCGTTTGCCGGCGCACGCGAAAAACTGATTGGCGGCATTCAGTTGATTCTGCTTTATTACGCCGCCGCCATTTTAAAAGTTCGTGCCGACCGGATGATCGGCCAACTCAGCATTGCCGAGGCCGAATGATTAAGGAGTGCTTGAGACCAAAGTATCATGTTAGGGATACAATCTTTTGAGGAAAGGGGTATGTTTTATGGTAGCATGGTGGGACAGCTTAAGTTTAGCAGGGCAGATTTATGCGGCAATTGCAATTCCGGCGACCGTCGTTATGCTGGTGCAGGCCATCCTTCTGTTGGTCGGTGTCGGAATTGACGGCGATGTTGACGGCGACGGTGTGCCCGACGCTGATCTAGACAGTGACGGATTGGGGTTGATCTCAATTCGGGGAATCGTCGCGTTTTTCTCCATCGGCGGTTGGGCCGGATTTGTGGCCGATGCCGGCGGGCTCCCGGTTGCTGTTTCGGTGCTCATTGCCTTTGCGGCTGGCCTGATCGCGTTGTTTGGCGTCGCATTCCTGTTCAAAAGCTTTTACAAACTTCAAGGTAGCGGCAACCTTATGATTGAGAATGCAGTAGGCAAGGCCGCAAAGGTCTACCTAACGGTGCCGCCAAAGGGCCAGGGGCACGGGAAAGTCAATCTTTTGCTCCAAGAGCAATTAGTCGAACTCGATGCCCTGAATGCCGGTGACACCCCGTTTTTAACGGGGCAGAGCGTCATAGTCTGTTCTGTCGCCGACTCACAAACCGTTGTTGTGAAAGGCTTGGATACAGAAAAAAATGCAACAAATAGAGGAGGAATTTCGAAATGGAACTAGGGACTATTATTTTGATTACCGTTGCGGTTTTGCTGGTGTTTACCAGCATTGTGGTATTGCTGTCAAGGTATCGCAAGTGCCCTTCAGACAAGATCCTGGTCGTCTACGGTAAAATCGGCCGCAACAAAGACGGCACACCGCGGAGCGCAAAATGTATACACGGTGGTGCGGCATTTATTATGCCGGTGTTGCAGTCGTATGAATACCTCGATCTGACGCCATTATCGATTCAGGTCGATTTAAAAAATGCACTTTCTAAGCAAAATATCCGAATCGATGTGCCCTCGCGGTTTACAGTCGGCATTTCGGTCGAAAACGGTGTCATGCAAAATGCAGCGGAACGGCTATTAGGCCTTAAGTTGCCAGAAATCCAAGAGCTGGCAAAGGACATTATTTTTGGTCAGTTGCGCCTTGTCATTGCAACGATGGACATTGAAGAAATCAATACCGACCGCGATAAATTTTTGGCGGCGGTCTCCAACAATGTTGAAAGCGAACTGAAAAAAATCGGCTTGCGCCTCATCAACGTAAACGTTACCGACATCACCGACGAATCCGGCTACATCGCCGCACTCGGAAAAGAGGCGGCCGCAAAAGCGATCAATGACGCAAAGATCTCGGTCGCTGAAGCCGACCGGGCTGGTGACATCGGCGAGGCCAACGCAAAACGGGAACAGCGAATTCAGGTGTCGCTGGCTGATTCTGAGGCCATTAAAGGTGAAAACGAAGCCAAGGCGCAGGTCGCGGAATCCAATGCCACCCTGCAGGAAAAACAAGCTGAAGCGCTTCGCCGTTCGACGGCGGCAGAAAAAATTCAGGCCGCCAGGGCGCTTCAAGAGTCTTATGTCGCCGAGCAAGAGGCCGAAATTGCCCGTTCAACGCGCGAGAAGGCCACTTTGGAAGCCGACGTCATCGTAAAGGCCGAAATTGAAAAACGTCAAAAGGAGTTGGCCGCAGAGGCCGAGGCAGAGCAGATTCGCCGTAAAGCGAAGGGTGAGGCCGACGCAATTTACGCCAAGATGGAGGCTGAAGCCCGCGGCATGCAAGAAATTCTCACCAAGCAGGCCGAAGGCTTTGAAAAAATCGTGGCGGCGGCCGGTGGAAATGCCGCTGACGCCATGCGGTTGATGATCGCGGATAAACTCGAAGAACTTGTCAAGGTCCAGGTCGAGGCTGTCAAGAACCTCAAGATCGATAAGGTCACGGTTTGGGACGGCATGAACGGCAAAGACGGAACCCCGGCAACGGCCAACTTTTTGTCCGGCATGCTCAAATCCATCCCGCCGATGAATGAGATGTTTGATATGGCAGGGCTTGATCTGCCCGAATTTTTGGCAAAAAAACAAACAATAGACGTTCCACAGGGCGCATCAACAGCCGCGCAGTGATCGCGTATTGGCAACACCGCCATCCCATTTATGGATGGCGGTGTTTTTTAGTAAGAGGGCCTTTGGTGGCGGGCGGCCAGCCGCCAAAGGCGGCTGACGCCGCGGGAAAGGCAATATATGTACGCAAATCATAAAATTCCCCCGCGGCGCCCTCGACGCGCTTGCGCGTCGGGCCGCCCACCAAAATCCAGCTCAATTCTATCACTTCGAACCCATAATTTTTTTCAAAAACAGTAAAAACGGACGAGAGAGCACTTGACTTTCGTAAAATTTTGTAATATAGTTATATAAACTAGATTTAACACTTTAAGAGACGAGTTGATGTAGTTTGTCCAAAATTGCCATTTTAATCGATTCCTGCACCGATGTCCCGGCCAAAGCGATCCAACAATATGGGATGTATGTTGTGCCCATTGTCATCAATTATCAAAACGCGTCTTATCGAGATGGCGTCGATATCACCCCGCAAGAGGTTTGCGACCGCCTAACGGCGGAAGTTCCAAAAACTTCTTTACCGAGTGGCGCAGACGTCGCGGCTTGTTTTGAACAAATTTTGCAGGACGGGTATGATCAGGCGATTGCCGTCACAATTTCAAGTGGACTGAGCGGGACTTATAATCTTTTGCGATTGATGGCGGAAAATTACCCCGCTCTGGATTGCCGCCTGATTGATACGAAAAATATCGGGATCGGCGCCGGCTTCACTGCACTGTTGGCCGCGCAACTCGTTGAGAACGGCCTATCCCTTGATGAAATCGAAGCCCAACTGTTGCGAACAGTGAAGCGGACAAAGGTCTTTTTCTGCCCGGCGACGCTCGAATATCTTCGCAGAGGCGGGCGTATCGGATTTGTTACGGCAACAGTCGGAGGCGCGCTTGGTATCAAGCCGATTATCTCATGCAATGAAAATGGCGTCTATTATACGGTGCAAAAGACGCGTGGCCGCGCAAAAGCGATCGCCGCAATGGTTGAGCACATTTTGGACATTGCGAACCGGCATACAAACTATAATTTGGCCGTCGTCAATGTCAGCGCCGAGGAAGAGGGCAAGGCCTTGCTCGAACTCTTAAAACAAAAGCTGAAAAGCGCAAAACAGATTTTCATCGGTACGATCAGCCCTGCTCTCATTGTTCATACAGGCCCTGGTATGTTGGGAGTTGGCATTCAGGTTTTGGACGAAGCATGATTATGAGGCAAATAGTAAGCGCAAAAAAGAGCTCTGCGAACGATTCGCAGAGCTCTTCTCTTTTGTTATGTGTGATGGCAACCGTGTGCGCCGCAACCATGTTCTCCACAGGAATGCGATGAACCATCGTCGTGATGCCCTGAACAGGCTCCGGGCTGTTGCCGCAGGGTCCCAGCCAGTAGAGCAAGTACCGCCGCATCCGCATCGCCTGCCGCTCCAGCATAGATTTGAATGCCCGCCGCGCTCAACATTTCTTTGGCACCGGTACCGATACCACCACAGATCAGAATGTCGACACTCTGATTTTGTAATAATCCAACCAAGGCGCTATGCCCAGTTGCCTCTGTGTCGAGCACCTGCGCATCTTTTACCTGACCGCCTTCTATCACGTAAACTTTTAACGAAGGCGTTCGACCGAAATGGGCAAAAACTTGCCCACTTTCATAAGTGACTGCAATTTTCATAAAAATCCTCCCATTTTGCCGGCATATACCGGACGAAGATTTAAATTCTCCCCTGTGCTACTCTTTTGAGGCCATCGGGGTTGCAAACTGTGATCTTACCACGCGAGATTTTTATGAGCCCGTCGGCCGCAAAATGCTTTGCCATGCGGGAAACAACTTCTCGGGCGCTACCGACCGCATGCGCAATTTGTTCTTGTGTAATATTCAGCACTTGCGAACCGCTATGCTCGCATTCCTCCAATAAATAATGCGCCAACCGCCGGTCAAAACCAAAAAATAGAATTTGTTGCATGCAAAATAAAACGTCGCGAAAACGTTCAACGGTTTGCCGATATAAATAGTTTTCAAAGCGCAGATTTTCCGCCTTAATTTTTGAAACAGCGGAGGCTGGCAACAGGATCGCGTCGCTAGGTCGTGTCGCCTCTACAAAAACATCGAAAGATATTTCGTGAAGGACACAGGAGGCCGAAAGAATGCAAACTTCTCCCGCACGAACATGAAACAGAGTCACCTGGCGCCCTTCCTCTGATAACAGATAAGCCGCCAGTTCCCCAGCTCGCACCAACAATATTCCAAGGCATTCTTTTCCGGCTCCAATGATTATTTCACCAGCATCATAATGCACCGGCCGCGCGGCTAAGTTTAGTTGCGCTTGTTCATTTGGAGTAAGTACCTTCCAAAAGGGAGCGAATTGTTCAAGTTGCAATCGCTTTCCTCCCTTCTTTGTTAAAGGATACCATATGCCTAATAAAAAATCAAATTCAAAGAAGAAATCTTTGCATGTCAATTCCAAAATCAATCCTGTTATGACTGTTTTTCGCTTTATCTTGCGCCTGATCACGAGCCTCGATTTCGCCGGGGTTCGGTTTTTTGCCTGAAGGCACGCTTTGATGTGATATTGTACAGGCTTGCAACCGTTCCTTACACCGACTAAAGATTTTCATATCAACATTTTTTCCCTTTAACCGCCAAGGCATCGGGCTCAATTTATTCCTGCCGCCTTCGACAGCGAACATAACAGATTGCGGGTGCGGCGCCCGGCGACAGTAACAAAACGCCCCTTGCCATCCGGTTCGGCGAGCGCGTTTTCCCGGAGTTGGCCTTTATGGCACTATTTTGTTTCCAAATAATAAAGTGCAACTGATTCTTGACATCGAATCAGCCATCATGTAAATGCCCGCCGCGTAAAATATGTTAAAAGTTGCTTGAATCAAATGCTACCGCCTAGCAAATTCTGATTTTACAAGATATGTCAATAAACCAATGCCATGGCACTTGGTCGGAAAGATTTGCGACCGTACATCAAAAAGCCGCCATCCGTTTTTTGACGCAACATTTCAATAAAGGAAGGTGGCCGGAGAGATAAACTAAATTACATAAAATAGTTTTTATTATACATAAAATTATTCGTGCATTTGAAGCGCTTTTCCAGTATAATAAAAGTAATCTTATATACTTTGAGAGGAGAAGTAGAATGAAAAAAGGAAAGTCTGTTTTGGCGATCCTGTTGGCAACGATCTTGCTTTTGGGCAGTATGCCGATCACCTCGGTCTTTGCAGCCGGGGAAAATGATGCCTGTGTGATTGTGAACGATTTTTCCGATTCGTCAACTTTTCATGCGTTGAACATATATGCCACTGCGGCGAAGGCCTATACGCACAATGGCAACGCTTACATAGGGACAGGCATTAGCGAATGGGCTGATATGCGGTTTGATCTGAACGCGTCAGAGGACCTTTACGACGTGGAGGCCTACGCGATTTTCCTGGATTTTTCCAATTTTTATGGCGAACAGGCCTTTCAGGTCCTGGTATCTGAAGACGCAACCAATGAAGAAACAACGCTAAACAGCAACTGTATCGCAGGCGGATATGACCAGACTTATGGGCAGGCCAGCTGGGTCGGCCAGACGGTTTATCTAGTCCCTTCGGATGGTTCAGGTGTTCAGGAGCGAGTCGCGCAGAGTGGCAGTGGCGTTGATATTGAGGCCGGATTTAAGGGTTACCTTGTGCTTCCGGTCCGGTCGGATTTTAACAGCGAGGGCTATAATTTCAAGAACATCAAGCACTTGCAGATGATCCGCAACGGCTACTTCGGCTTTGCCACTTACGTTGACGGCACCAAAGAAACCGGCTGGGAAATGTATGTGGATAATATCTGCGCCGTTACAGATTTGCAAGGGTTTTTAGCGAGCGCTCCGCAGGTGGATCCCCATACCGTTCCGCATGGGGATCCCGAACCCTATACCTCAACGATTCGGTACAACCAGACCGAGCCGCTCAAAGTATATGCGAGCTCCGTCGAAGACGGATACAAAAACATCACCTATAACATGCTTGGCGACAGCATCACCGAGGGCGTCAATGCAACTGGGGGCGTTTACGGCGACTTTATTGCAGAAAAAGCCCATATAACGCTCAACAACTATGGTAGCTCCGGTACGCAAATCGCCGGTATCTATACGCTTTCTTTCAGTAGCCGTTTCTCGTCAATGGCAAACGCTGATTTGATCACGGTTTTTGGCGGCACCAATGACTTTGGCGGCAACCGGCCGCTCGGCACCCGCGATGACATTCACAACAATACCTTCTATGGTGGCCTCCGTGTTTTGATGGAGGGACTCCTTCGCCAATATCCGGATGCGCACATCGTGTTTATGACGCCAATCAAACGGAATGACATCGATGAAGTCAACGCGCTCGGCATTCATATGGAGCAATATGTTGACGCCATCATCGAGATGGCGAATGAATACGGATTCCCGGTCATCGACCTTTACCGCGCGCCGGAGGCTGACTTTACCGGCAATTGGCAAACGCATATGGAGGATAAACTGCATCCCAACTCCACTGCGCATGCCGAATTGGCGGATTACATTTATGCGAAATTGCAGGAGATGAACATCATCACCGTCGCGACCGAAGGGGATCCCTTTGTGGCCGAGGACGTCTTTACGGTTGTCAACGACGGAACCGATGCATCAACCGTTACGCCACTTGGAACATTGAATGCCACGACTGAAATTGGATTTGGCCATTCACCTGACGGCGCTTATTTTGAACATAATTTTACTGAGCAAAATCAATGGATTGGCCAAAAATATGCCTTTTCCAGCGAGCGCGAGACGCTGACTGGCGTCGAGGCCTACGCGTTTTGGATTGATTTTTCGGAATTCACCGTAAATGATTATTTCCTTTCTACTTCTCTGATCGATCAGGACGGTGCCGAAAGAAATGGCGACATCATTCACAACGGATGGGAAGGCGGAGAGGTTTCCTATCTTGTCTCGGCAAAGGATGGCTCTGTTACGGAGTTAACAGGAGTATGGCAGAATCCTAAGACAGGGCACCGTATACCGGCTGGATTTGTGGGCTATCTCGTTGTTCCGACTGAGGTTGGTAAAGATTTTGATCACAAAACCATAAAGCAACTTTTCCTGTATGTCTTTAATGATTATACAGTCGACCCCGCCGACGAAGGGAAGGCCTACTATATCGATGAAATCTCGATGGTTTTTGATTTAAACGCCTTTTTATCGGCCGGCGTTTCCAAATTCGGAACGATGACGCCCAACGGTGACGCGACTGTTCAGCCAACCGTTTCACAAGGCGCTGTTTCAAGCATTGAATTTACCGCCGTGCCGGGCGCAACCAGTTGTAGCATCAACACTTATGAAATCGATGATAGCGAACTCGCCTTCGTCTCGACCAATCGTGTGGACGCGGCGGAAGGCACCGTGCAACTGGATCTTGGCGCAGGCAACTATGCGTTCCAGGCGGCCTACACCAATGCGGAAGGCGAAATAATTGCCGTTTCGGATGTGGCAACGGTTTATA
>CASFAP010000134.1 GCA_949292695.1 uncultured Eubacteriales bacterium
ATAATGCCGAGGGATAGCACACCTAAAAGACTTTTGGCGTTGACGCGGCGCTCTTCTTTCTCGACCCAGACCGACGATTTGAACTCATTGGCCTTTTGGATGAAAAAGGTAGCCGGACGCGCGTGCAGACCGGCCTGGTTTTCAACAACTACATCTTTTACGCACATAATAATACCCCTTTGTTCTTAACACAAAAATGACCTTGATTCCATTTGCATGACAGCTTCTCGCTTAGCGGACAAAGTGAAAATGCGGTAGGCTTTGCGCTCCTAGCAAAGCCATTGCGAAAACATGCAGAACGCAAAGTTGTTTGCCTGCGGCCAAGGTGCAAAACCAACGGCAATCAAACAACGTTTACAATTCTGTAGTGGACATTATATACCACAATATATCGTAGTGTCAACAAATTTGCCACACGAAATCGAAAAGTTTTCGCTTCTCAACAAATAATGGGCCTGCCATTCTGGGATGTTTGTACAATTAAACGAAAGAAAATTGTGGAATTATGACGAAAATTCAGGGTGTTTTGCCCATTTTGGAGTGTCATATTTCTTTTTTGGCCGATTCTTGCAAACCTTGCAAATAAATTTTGTCGCTTTCCGACAAAGGGGCATTTTCGAGCAGATCGGGGCGGCGCGCCAGTGTAACAGCTAGCGATTGCTCGCGGCGCCAACGCATGATGTTGGCGTGATGTCCAGAAAGCAAAATTTCCGGCACTTCCCTGCCGCGCCACACGGGCGGGCGGGTATACTGCGGGTATTCGAGCAGACTCGAATAGTGGCTTTCCTCCTCAAAACAACTCGCATCAGATAACACGCCGGGCAACATTCGGCAGACGGCGTCGGCTACGACGAGGGCCGGCAACTCCCCACCGGTCAAGACATAGTCGCCGATCGACAATTCTTCATCGACGATCTCTTCCAGCAAGCGTTCATCAACACCTTCATAGTGCCCGCAAAGCAGGACGATGCGATCGAGCTCTGCCAATTCCCGCGCACGACTTTGTGTAAAGGTCTTGCCCTTGGGCGAAAGGTAGATGAGGTGGGGTTTCGGCTCGGACTTGGGGTCATAGAGGCTCTCAAAGCAATCATAGATCGGTTGCGGCGCGAGGATCATGCCCATGCCGCCGCCGTAGGGCGCGTCATCGACATGGCCGTGCTTATCGAGTGAGAAGTCCCGGAAATTGATGCAGTGGAATTCCACCTTGCCGGCCTGGCGGGCCCGCCCAAGGATGCTTTCCGAGAGCACCCGTTCGCACATTTCGGGAAACAATGTCAAAAAGTCAATCCGCATCGTCAAAAATTCCTTTCAGCGGCCGCAATAGGATTCTTTCAGCCTGTGTGTCGACCGAAACGATGACCTCCTCGATGGCTGGGACGAGATAGATTTTTCCCGCTCGTTCGATGTGCCATACGTCGTTGGCGCCGGTCGAAGAGACCTCCCGCAATACACCGAGCGTCTCCCGGGAGTCAGCATCGATTACGATGCAATTGAGCAAATCCTCGATCAGGTAGCGGCCAGGGTCTAGATTTAAATCGTCGCGATTTAAAAATAGGACCTTTCCCCGCAGGCCTTCGGCGGCCTCGATGCTATCGACTCCCTCGAAGCCCAGCAATGCGAGGTTGCCGTGGGCCTTGGCCGATGTCACGCGCAAGGGCGCTCCGCCTTGGGGCGATAAATAGAGGGCCGAAAAACCGCACAGAAATTCCGGCGAATCGCACCAGGGTTGAACGCGCACCATACCGCGCACCCCATGCGTGCCGACGACCTTCCCGGTTTGCAGATATTGCTTTCGCATACAAATCCTTCCTAAAAAAAGCCCTCCACCGGCGCGCTTTTGAGAAAGCGATGCCACGACGGCGGAGGGGTTCAACGATTAGTCGTCGATTTCAACGGCGACTTTTTGCCCATTGCGGTTGGCGGCGGCGCGCATGACAACGCGGATCGCCTTGGCAATCCGGCCCTGTTTGCCGATGACATGGCCCATGTCTTCCTCCGCGACGCGCAGATGGTAGACAACGACTCCCTCTTCATCGGGTTCATCGACTGAAACAGAAACGGCTTCGGGCTTTTCGACTAGGCCAGCGGCCATAGCTCTCAGTAATTCTTCCATGGTTCCATCCTTTCAGGCATGCCTTAAAGCACGCCATTTTTTTTGAGTAACGCCTTAACGGTATCGGTCGGCTGAGCGCCGTTGGAGATCCATTTTTTGGCCTTATCCCCATCGATTTTAACATCGGCGGGATCTTTTGTCGGATCGTAGTAACCGAGCTCTTCAATAAAACGCCCATCCCGCGGGCTTCTTGAGTCGGCGACGACAATTCGATAGAACGGCGCCTTTTTCGCGCCCATGCGGCGCAGTCTGATTTTTACTGCCACAGTTTCCACCTCCTACCAAAAAACTCTATTCAAAGGGGGATCTATAAAACGCGAAGATTACGCCCTTTTACGGATACATCCCTCTTTAAAAGCGAAATCCTGGCGGCAAGGGCATGCGCCCCAACCGCTTTTTGCCACCTTTGGGCGACATTTGCTTCATCATCTTTTTCATCTGGTCATATTGCCGCAACAGCCGGTTGACAGCCTCGACCGATACGCCGGCGCCAGCCGAGATGCGGCGTTTGCGAGATGCATTGAGCAGGTCGGGCTTCTCGCGCTCGCGCGGGGTCATCGAGGTGATGATGGCCTCGATCCGGAGCAACTCCCGGTCGTCGATCTCGACGCCGCGCAACTGGCGGTCCATGCCGGGGAGCATCGAGAGGATGCTTTTGACCGAACCCATTTTTTTGATGCTCTGAAACTGCGCAAGCAGGTCGTTCATGTCGAATTTATTTTCCTGCATACGGCGGGCGGCCTCAGTGGCCTGCTTTTGGTCGATTTCCCCCTCGACGCGCTCAATGAGCGACAGCATATCCCCCATGCCGAGGATGCGGGAGGCCATGCGGTCGGGGTGAAATTCCTCGAGATCGTCGAGCTTTTCGCCCACGCCGGCAAACAGAATAGGCTTTCCGGTGACGGCGCGGACCGAAAGCGCGGCGCCGCCGCGGGTATCGCCGTCCAATTTAGTCAAAATCACGCCGTCGATCTCAAGCAGGTCGTTGAAGGCCTTGGCGACGTTGACGGCGTCCTGGCCGATCATCGAGTCGATGACAAGCAAAATGTCGTTGACCTCGACGGCTTTTGTAATGCGTTTTAGCTCCTCCATAAGGGCTTCATCGATGTGCAACCGGCCGGCGGTGTCGAGGAGGACAAAGTCGTTGCCATAATCCCTGGCATGCCGGACGGCCTCAGCGGCCGTCTTCTCAGGCGCCTGGGTTCCCTTTTCAAAGACCGGCACACCTGCGGCCTCGCCGACGACCTTTAGCTGTTCGATGGCGGCCGGACGGTAAATGTCGCAGGCCACGAGCATGGGGCGGTGCCCCTGGGCCTTTAAAAATTTGGCGAGTTTGGCGGCGTGGGTCGTTTTGCCGGAACCCTGCAGGCCGCAGAGTAGGATGACCGTCGGGATTTTTGAAGTGGTTTTCAAGCGAACCTGCTGACCACCCATCAGCGCGGTCAATTCGTCGCGGACGATTTTTACAACCATCTGCGGCGCAGTCAGACTCTCCATAACTTTTTCGCCGATGCATTTTTCAGTGACAGCGTTAGTAAAATCCTTGGCAACTTTATAGTTGACATCGGCCTCCAATAGGGCCAGACGAACCTCGCGCATGGCGTCCCCTACATCGGATTCGGTCAGCTTGCCCTTTGAGCGCAATCGCTTAAATGCCGCGGCAATTTTATCGGATAAGGTATCAAAGGCCAAAGAAATCGTCCTTTCTAAAGGGTCTCGCTCATTTGCAGTAGCGCTTCGAGCGCCTGGGCACTCCCCGTTTTGCGGTATTCTGCCGCAAGGCCGCGAAGCTGTTTTGCTTTGGTGCAGAAGCCAAGCATTGATTCGAATGCCTTGAGCTGGGCCTCGGCTCGACGGATCGCGTCATGCACGCCCTGACGGGAGATGCCCTCGTTCTCGGCAATTTCTGCCAAGGATAGGTCCTCGTTGTAATAGCACTCCATTAAATAGCGCGGTTTTGAATGGAGCGCCGGGCCGTAGTAATCGAGTAAAGCCGCGACGGCTAGGTCTTTGGCCATGTTAAACGCCCCTTATCAAGTAGTTTTGGTTCGTTCGGTTTGCGATTCTGTCAAGCTATTTGCTTTACAAGCATTATAGCACGTCCTGGTGGGATTGTCAAGTCTTTTTCTTGGCATGTGTTCCGCTTGCAAAGGCGCCAGAGATTCGCTATAATAAGAAAAAGGTATTTTAGGAGTGTAAAAAGATGAGAAAGGGAAAACGGTTCAGCGCATTGGCGCTGGTTCTGCTGATTTTGTGCGGTCTTTTCACCGGATGCGGCTCCAATAGCGAAGACGCTGTTTTGAACTTTATGCTTGCGGAGGCGCCCGCCACGCTAGATCCGCAACTGGCCGAAAGCGCAACCGAGCAGATGGTTGTCCGCAATTTGTTTGAAGGGCTTCTGCGGGCCGACGCCACCGGGAATCTTATCCCGGCCTGTGCCGAGCGGTATGAGCAGGACGGGTCGACTTACCGATTTTATCTTTCTTCGGATGCTTGTTGGAGCAACGGCGACGCCGTCACGGCCGCGGATTTTGTTTTTGCGTTCCGGCGGGCCTTGTCCCCAACGACGGCCGCGCCCTTTGCAAAGGAACTTTTTGCCATAGCAGGCGCCGAGGCCTATGCCAGCGGCAGTGGAAGTCTCGACGATTTGGGTGTAAGGGCTGTAGACGAAAAGACCTTGGAGATCACGCTCACGCAACCCGACCGCAACTTTCTTTACACCTTGACGACCGCCATCTGCATGCCCTGCCAGGAGGCCTTTTTCAACAAGGCAGGCGGGCGCTACGGTTTAGACGCCGACAATCTCCTCACAAACGGCTCCTATTCGTTGCGGCTGTGGGACCCGCAGGGCGGAGAAGAATTCCGCTTGCGCCTCAATCGCAGTTCGAAGTACGAAGGCAATTTTGCCAGCCAGAATGCGGCGGTCGTCTTTTCACTCGGTGACGAGACGCAACGGCAAAAGGCTTTGGAATCCGGCCAGGTCGACGGCGCATATTATTCCGACCTGATTTCAAGTGGCACCACCTATACCGGGTACGATCAGCATGACTTTACCGATACGACATGGGTTTTGGCCATCCATCCGAGCATGACGGAAGGGCTTCGCAAAGCGCTCCTCCGCTCGATTGATCCGAATCGTTACAGCGCGGCGCTGGGCGATGATGCGGCCCTTGCCGGCCATTTGATACCGCCTGACCTCTTCCCCGAAGAGGCGCTAACGGACTTTTCGACCCATGTGCCGGCCTATGATCCCACCGGCGCGCAGGCACTTTTTAGCGAAGCGGTTCTCAGCTTAGCGGACAAGACCTTTCCCTCGACGACGCTCCTTTACTATGACACGCCGCTGATGAAAGAAATCGCTACGGCTCTGGCCGCGCACTGGCAACAAAACCTCGGCGCATTCATCAATATCGAGCCGGCCTCTTCCCTATCCACCCTTTTGGGCACCGCTATGTCCGGGAGTTATCAGATGGTGCTTCTGCCCATCAGCGCCGGTAGCGCAAGAAACGCGGCGCCGGAATTTTTTGCGCAATGTTTGACCGGCACCGGATTGAACAGTGTCGAGGCGTCGAGTGCGATTGCGGACCTTGCCTCGCAATATCGCACGCAAGAGGAGGCATCTCTCGGCGCGGCGGTCGATGCCGTGCAATCGGCCATTTTGTCTACCGAATGCCTGTATCCCATTCTTTACACGCAGACCGGCTTGGCGCTGGCAGATAATCTTGAAACCGGCCTCATCACGCGATACAACGGCTCAATTGATTTTAGCTATGTTTTAAAAACCGAATCCTAGTCGCCCAAGGTGGCGCGTTCCGTAGGCCTTTGAAAATTGAATTAACCAGGGCGTCGCCATCTTTGAATAGAAAAAAACGGCCTGTGGCCTCAAACGGATCGGAGGGTTTTTATGAAAATGAGACAAATCATCGGTTGTGCAATGGCGGCGCTCTTAGCGTTGATGCTTACGGCTTGCGGCGGCGAGGATGCCGGTTCGAGCAGTGAACTGTCGGACATTTCCTCGGCGGAAGAAACGGTTTATGCCGCTAGGGAGTCTGTAATGGAAAGCATTGCAAAGTTTAACACGCAGGTGCTGGATCGTGGGATCGAATATCCGGTGCAGGAAGCCTATCAGACGGTCGAAAACGGCACTTATTTTTACGGAGTGTTTGAAGATATCGGATTCTATGTGAAGCCGGTTGCCTACACGGGCGACCGTGAAGCCGATCTCGCCAAAAACATCGCGGTCTTTTATGACGTTGGAAGCAAGAATGAGGAACTGGCGCTTCAATATGTAAAATGTCTGATAAAGGCAAACCTGGAAGGCGCAACCGACAGCGAAATCGACGCGCTCGTCGCCGAGGCTGACCGCCTTGCAAACCAGGGCGTTGCCGACCGCAACGATGGCATTTTCTTGCAACGCACCGAGCAGGATGGCGGCATCTATTACCTTTTAACGCGAAATTATGAATCGTCTGCAAATTGAATCTCTTTACTTCTTTTTCTCGCCGCGCGGGACTGAATTGAAGGTTTTTCTTCTTTTTCCAGGCGCCGGCGACGTTACGGAAGCAATATAACAAAACAGCCGGATGGGTCTGTCTCCATCCGGCTCTATTTATAACAAGGCATTTTCTCTTTAACCCAGCATGACATCGAGCAACATCATGACGGCAAAGCCGAGGATGATGCCCATCGTCGCGAAGTAGGGCTGGTCTTTTTGGTTGCTTTGGCATTCGGGGATCAACTCGTGGACGGCGACTAAAATCATCGCGCCTGCGGCGAACGACAAAGCATAGGGCAGGATCGCCTCCACATAGACGACCAGCAACGCGCCGATGACGCCGGCGATAGGCTCGACCATGCCTGACGCCTGGCCAAGCAGAAAGCTTTTCTTTCTGGAATAGCCTTCGCGTCTTAAGGGAACCGAGACGGCCGCACCCTCAGGGAAGTTTTGCAACCCTATGCCGACGGCGATGGTAATGGCGCCCATCAGACCGCCGGCTGTATGCTCGCCGTTTTGTAAAGCGCCGAAGGCGACGCCGACCGCGAGGCCCTCGGGTATGTTATGAAGCGTAATCGAAAGCACCAACATGATGATGCGGTTGAGCCGCTCATTGGGCTGGCCCTGGGTGCTGTTCGCCTTGCGCGTCGATCGGGAAACGACCTTATCGGATCCCCACATGAAGACCGCACCGAACAAAAAGCCAAACGTCGCCACAAGGTAGGCTGGCAGTCCGTCTGCGGCTTCAGCACGTTCGATTGCGGGTTGCAATAGCGACCAAAAGCTGGCCGCGATCATAACCCCGGAGGCAAAGCCGAGCATGAGGTTCAGCGCCTTTGGATTTGGGGACTTAAAGAAGACGACGGTCGCGGCGCCCAGGGCGGTGACGAACCAGGTCCCAAGCGTCGCGATCAGGGCCATGAAAACAAATTCACTCATTTTGCACCTCCTCTTTTCCAGTATATCCCAGCATGCACAGTGGGGTGCCAAGAATCTGGAAGAGAAGGCTTACAAGCATCGATTAAAGTCGGACGCACTGCGGCGCGAATTTTTTGCAGGCGCGCTTAAACATCCGCAGTCCGCCGGTGAACAGCACAAAAATATTGCGGTCCGTCGCCATCCGTGGCGTCCGTGCGGGCCGGCCTGCGGCCAACCCATCTCATAAAAAATCCGCCAAAGCATTGGCTTTGGCGGACCTTTTTGTTATTCGCTTCGCTGGGTGGCAGTTGGGATTTGTTGCTTCAAAGAGGCGCGGGTCTTGCGGATCTCAGCGAGGTTGGCCGTGAGACCGTCATCGGCCCGGCGCATGATCTCATCGACAAAGTCCTGCGCGGCCTTGCGCATCTCGCGGCTCTTGGCCTGGGCATTGGCGATCAGCTCACCCGCCTTTTCCTGGGCGAGCTTTGTAATCTCCTCTTGGGCCACCATGGCCTTGGCGCGCTCTTCGGCCGAACGGATGATGCTGTCGGCCTCTCGCTTCGCGTTGGTAATGATGTCGGCCCGGTCGGCGACGATGCCGCGCGCCTGTTTGATCTCGCCGGGCATGTTCAGACGGATATCGTCCACCACCGCGCGGATTTTTTCAATGTCGACAACTGTCCGCTTGCCCGGGATTTTGATCCCGCTGTCCAGCGTTTCGTCCAGTTGCTCCAGCAATTCTTCGATACTCATCTCATTCGCTCCTCTGATTTAATCGTTGCACAATATCCTTATGGATGACCTCGGGCACGAACTCCGAAACATCCCCGCCCATACTGGCGATTTGCTTGACCATGCTGGAACTCAGATACATGTTTTCCGCACTGGTCGTCAAAAAAACCGTCTCGATGTCTGGGCTTAATTTTTTATTGGTAAGCGCCATCTGAAATTCGTATTCAAAATCAGACATGGCGCGCAAACCCTTTACAATCGCATCAGCATGCTTTGAAGCGGCATATTCAGCCAACAGGCCGTTATAAGAATCGACCCGCACATTGGGGAATTCGGCTGTCGACGCGCGAAGCATCCGCACCCGCTCCTCCAGAGAAAAACAGCTCTGCTTCGCCGCATTAATCATCACGACTACGATAACATGATCGAACATTTTGCTCGCGCGGCGGATGATATCGATGTGGCCGACCGTGACCGGATCAAAGCTCCCCGGGCAGACCGCCGTACGCTCTCTCACGGGGCCATCCCCTCCTTTTGATAGATCGACACCATAATTTTGCCGTAGCGGTATCTTCGGTAAACGGCCAAATCTGCAATTTTTTCCGGCAGTTCCAACGCCGCCGGATGCTCGCAGATCGCTCTGCCAAAGCCGCTTAGCGCATCGCTCACCCGCTCGAGCGCATCGAGCAGAATGCCGGCGCCATAAGGCGGATCTAAAATAGCAATGTCAAAGGTGTCGCGGTTGGCCGTCAAAAAAGCTTTATAATCGGAACGCACGAGCTTGGCCTTTTCTGCAAGGCGGGTAATGGCCAGGTTCTCCTTCACAATCTCGAGCGAAGCCGATTTGAGGTCGACAAACACCGCCCGCTCGGCGCCCCGACTGAGCGCCTCGATTCCTAACTGCCCCGAACCGGCAAACAAGTCGAGCACCCTTCGGCCCTCTATGTCAAACTGGATGCAATTAAAAATGGCCTCTTTGACGAGATCGGATGTCGGGCGCACCGCTTCACCCTGCGGCGATTTTAATTTTGCACGTTGCGCCGTCCCCAAAATTACACGCATTTTGAACCACCTTTTTTACATTATCCCACTAAATATGTTGTTTTGTCAACATTAAATTTGCTTTTCCGTGAAAAAAGCAGAAAACCCGCCGGAAAAACGACCGGCGGGTGCCAAGACGAATGTTATTTGATGTTGTTGGGGGAGGCGGTTTCCTTTTGGATGACGTCATGCGCGCCGCCCTCGACGATGCTCGTTGCCGATACAAGGGTCAATTTTGCCTTCTTCTGCAAATCCGGAATGGTCAGCGCACCGCAGTTGCACATGGTGGATTTCACCTTGCTGAGCGTCAGGCCGACGTTATCTTTGAGACTACCGGCGTAAGGGACGTAGGAATCGACTCCCTCTTCAAAGGAAAGCTTTTTATCGCCGCCGAGGTCATATCTTTGCCAGTTGCGCGCGCGATTGGAGCCCTCGCCCCAAGATTCTTTAAAGTAGTTGCCGCCGATGTTGACCTTATTGGTCGGGCTCTCGTCAAACCGGGCAAAATACCGCCCGAGCATGATGAAGTCAGCCCCCATCGCCAGCGCGAGGGTGATGTGATGGTCGTGCACGATGCCGCCATCCGAACAGACCGGCACGTAAACGCCGGTTTTTTCAAAGTATTCGTCGCGGGCGGCGCAGACGTCGATCAGCGCCGTCGCCTGGCCGCGGCCGATTCCCTTTTGCTCGCGGGTGATGCAGATTGAGCCTCCGCCGATACCGACCTTAACAAAATCCGCGCCGCATTCAGCCAGGAATAAAAAGCCCTCCCGGTCGACGACATTGCCGGCGCCAACCTTGACGCTGTCGCCATATTTCTCGCGAATAAAATCGATGGTCCGCTTTTGCCATTCGCTGAACCCTTCGGAAGAGTCGATGCAGAGCACGTCGGCCCCCGCCTCGACCAGGGCCGGGACGCGCTCGGCGTAATCGCGGGTGTTGATGCCTGCGCCGACGACATAGCGCTTATGCTCGTCCAACAATTCAAGGGGATTTTCCTTGTGGGAGTCGTAGTCTTTGCGGAAGACAAAATATTTGAGGCGCCCCGCCGCATCGACGATGGGGAGTGAATTCAGTTTATTGTCCCAGATAATGTTGTTGGCTTCCTTGAGGGTCGTGTCCTCGTCGGCGTAAATGAGTTTGGAAAAGGGGGTCATAAAAGTTTCAACCCTGGTCGACGGGTCCATGCGACTGACGCGATAGTCCCGGCCGGTGACGACGCCGAGCAGTTTGCCGCCCGCCGTACCGTCATCCGTAACCGCTACGGTCGAATGGCCTGTCCGCTCTTTCAGCCTGAGGATATCGGCCAGCGTCTGGTCGGGGCGAATATTCGAATCGCTGACGACAAAGCCGGCCTTAAAGCCCTTGGTGCGCGCCACCATCGCGGCCTCATCCTGAATGCTTTGCGAGCCATAGATAAAGGAGATCCCGCCCTCCTTAGCCAACGCTACGGCCAAGCGTTCGCCGGAGACCGACTGCATGATCGCCGAGACCAGCGGGATGTTCATCGTAAGGGCTGGTTCCTCTCCTTTTTTGAATTTTACAACCGGCGTTTTCAGGCTGACATTGGCCGGAATACATTCCGACGAGGAATAACCTGGCACTAGTAGATATTCGTTAAAGGTATGCGAAGGTTCCTCATAATAATACGCCATCTTTTCCACACTCCCACTCAGTATTATTTCAAAATTATACCGCGAAACCGCTTTAAAGTCAACCGGCAGGTGTATTTCTGATTCAAAAAGTCGAAAATTGCAAAATTAGATTCAAAACCGAATTGCAAACGGATTTCGAATCCCATTTTGCAAAAATTGCCCGGAAATTTAAAAAAGTCCTTGATTTTTTGCAGGGTTGCCGGTATAATATTAACATCTGTCACATTGGAGAGATGGCTGAGCTGGTCTAAGGCGCACGACTGGAAATCGTGTTTGGGCTTATACCCCAACAAGGGTTCGAATCCCTTTCTCTCCGCCACCAGGCTGAGCCCGGTCGCACTTCGCGTTCCGGGCTCAGCTTTTTTTATTCGTTTTCAATCTGATTCGCGATTCTTATCAACCCTTTTGTGGAACTTAAAAAACCACACCGCGCCACCGGCTCCGATGAGAAGCACGAGGATAACGGCAGATACAATTATCCACAAACCGGTATGATTATCTTCTGCTGGATTGGGATTGTTGACGGCAGTTTCACTCTCTACAACGGCATACAAACTGAAATGGTCTGTTTCAAAAGTCAGATTGTCTTTGGTTTTATCCATCGTAAAAGGGATTTGCGTGAGTGTGCCATCGTCTGCCACGTGGTACAGCACCATCTTGTTCATATTCAGACCCTTTGGCCTTGGTATGGTGATTTTGACATTGCCATTCGGCTGTATTTCCGCTTGATTGGAAATAAGGCTGATGTCGTAGGCTACCCATTTATCCGAGGTCTGTTCCAGCGCATTGTTGATGATGACAAAATTGCCGCCATCTTTTACTTCCTCAGCCTGAATGACTGTATCCGGCGGAACCACGCCGGGGTCGGCTTCCAATTGAATGCCGGTTTCTTCATCGATCGTCGTGACCGGCGCTCCGGTGGAAGTTGTATCCGACGGCAAAGAGCCGGACGAGGCAGGTGCAGACGCGGTTGAAGATGTGGAAGTGGAGGATGCCGAAGAGGTGGAGTTTTCACTGCTGGTCGTTGTACCGGAGGAAGCCGTTGTACTGCTGGCCGGCGGTGTGGTGTCATCCGTCACTTGGATTGTAATCGTTTCTGCAACATTATAACGGTTATCACCATACAAACACATACCGCATGTATTGATTTGCCTGTAAGTAATTTTCAATTGAACCGTGCCCACTCCGCTAAAAGAAAGCGTTTCACTTGTATATAATGTATTAGAATAGTCCTGGTTGCTTTGCTTGACAAGTTCTTTTCCCTCAACAACTTCTACGATAGGTTGGTAGGCAAGGAGATGATACTCGCCCGACACCGATATCATATAGCTAGGGTCTTTATCATGCTCGATGGCTTCTGCGTATTCCGATACCTTTTGGTTTGTTAATGCGGTGTTAGTTAGCTCTGTTTTTAACGTCAGGCTGGAACCCACCTTGACGGTAGATGGCGCATTATCCTTGATTACCGGCGCTTCCACAGTGATACGGATTGGATCGCCAATCGGGATTAGTTCGCCATTCATAATTTCCTCATATGTTTCAGCATAATAGTAACCAGGCTGGTATAATATGGTGCCGGGCCGGTAAATGCGATATAGAAAACTGCCGATACTTCGGCCGTCGGCATTTCCTCCTTCATCCACCAGAACACCCCGGGGCCCATCGCCGGCATGATCACCCATCGCGATTTCATTCAAACCACCATAATCGACCTCATTTAAAACCACTTGTCTGCCCGGCGTAAGATTGTGATAATGAATGACCGTATCCGGCAAATCCCGCAAAGACGCGCCGACTTTTATTGTTTTTGGCAGACTATGCGTAACATATGGTTCACCCGCCGCAGAAACGCTCACGCATATGCCGCTACATATACTGACAGTCATCGCCAGACAGACAAACCATCCGATAAACCTTTTCATTGTAACTCCCCCTCGGCAAGCATGTTTTGTTTCAACAAACAGTTGGCGACAAAACAACCATTTGTTCGCAAAAGGTGCCTTCTGTGTTCAGATTAAACGAAAATTCACCATCTGTCAAGATATTCTAAAGTTCAAAGGGGCATTTGCATTATAATTCGGATTATTTGTCGAATTGTGATTCGTATTTTACAAAAAGTTGACCGGCTTCGGCGATGTCTTATATGCGAAAATATCGTACCTTTTGGCGCTACCGCTTTTTGCGCTGGGGACGCGCGGCAGTTGCGGCGGACCGCCGCAAAAACGGATCTGGCCGTTTGGGGCAGATCCGTTTTGATTTCATTTTCTATTTGAACAAGCGGCGCAAAGGAAGGCCATTGTAAATCACGCGGTGAGCCCACCGCCGCTTCACTTTTCTTCTGACAAAGCCGCTAAGGGTATGCCTTCTCCTCCCCTTTTATGGATTGGGCGCTTTTTCCATCTTAAGAGCAAAGCCGAATTTAGAATGACAGCAACAGAGCCCGCATTGTGCACCAGCGCACCGACAACGGGGCCGAGCAGGCCGGTAACGGCAAGTGCAATCGCGAGGAAATTGAGACCCATCGAAAAACTCAAATTGCATTTGATCGTTGTCATCATCCGCTTTGAGAGCGCAAACAGATAAGGAAGCTCTTTGATTTCATCCTTTACGAGCACAATGCTAGCCGCATCCACCGCAATATCACTTCCTATGCCGCCCATCGCGATGCCGACGTCAGCTTTTTTAAGGGCTGGCGCGGCGTTGAGCCCATCGCCAATCATACAAACCGCGCTCCCCATTTTTTGGAACAGTCCAATCTGATTTAATTTATCTTCCGGCAGGCAGTCGGCATGTACCTCGCTAATTTGCAACTGGTCTGCGATGGCGCGGGCCGCGTTTTGATGATCCCCCGTAAGCAGTACAGGCTGAATGCCCAGGCGGTTCAATGCCTCGATCACCTGCCGGCTTTCGGCCCGTAGCGTGTCCGATAGTGCCAGATAGCCCGCCAACTTGCCGTTGACGGCCAGGTAAACGATTGTGCTACCGGCGTTCAAAAGCTGTGCCGCACCGGCGGCAAGGGATTTGGGAAGTTCATCTTGCGTATTATTTTGAAATAATTTTAAACTTCCAATTTCGATTTGTTTTCCATCCACTACGGCAGTGACCCCAGCTCCGGGTGTCATGCAAAAGTCTGAGGCGGCAAGTAGGTCGGAATGGAACTCGTCCTGATAGCTTCGGACAATCGCCTTGCCCAACGGGTGCTCCGAAAACTGCTCCGCCGCGGCGGCAAGGGCAAAGACATCAGCCTTGTTAAAGCCGGGCGCAGGTTCGACCGCAACGACCTTTGGCGTACCATAAGTGAGCGTGCCGGTCTTGTCAAAGGTGATTCTTGAGACACTCGCGAGACGCTCCAGCGCGTCACCCTCGCGAATCAGGAAACCGTGCTTAGTGGCGTTGCCGATGGCCGCCATAATAGCCGTGGGTGTTGCAAGCACCAACGCGCACGGACAAAATACAACAAGAATGGTAACGGCCCGGATGATCTCACCTGTAAACGCCCAGGTGAGTGCCGCGGCGCTCAAAGCAATTACAACAATCCAGGTTGCCCATCTGTCGGCAAGACCGACGATTTTCGCCTTGCCCGCATCGGCCGATTGGACTAGCCTTAGCATCCGCTGGATGGAACTGTCCGCACCGACCTTTGTGGCCTCCATCTCAAAAGCACCGAACTGGTTGACCGTCCCGCTAAAAACCTCGTCGCCAACGGTCTTATCGACCGGAAGCGATTCACCTGTCATGACCGCCTGATCGATCGAAGTTTGACCTGATCGTATCACGCCGTCCACAGGCACGCTCTCGCCGGGAAGGACTCGGATGCAAGCCCCCACCTTGACCTGTTCGGCGGACAGGATGTTTTCCTTTCCGTCGACAATCACTCTGGCCGTCTGAGGTGTCAGTCGAACCAGCCTTTCAATGCCGGCCCTTGCCTTGGCGACCGTCAGGTCTTCAAGCAAGGCGCCGAGTTGCATAATAAAGGCCACCTCCCCAGCGGCAAAATCCTCGCCGATGCAAACCGAGGCAATCAGCGCAAGCGAAACGAGGACGTCAGCCTTAATGTCAAATGCGGTGACCAGTCCGATAATGGCCTCCAACACAATTGGCACACCGCAAAGAAGAATCGCAATCCAAGCCGCGTCGAACGGCAAAGGGATGAAATCAAAAATACTCAATACAAGCGAAATGCCGGAAAGGATCAGCAGAGCGATATCCTTTTTCGTGCCGCCTAATTCCAGCAACCACTCCAATTTTTGAACAATAGTCTGCATGGTATTCCACCCTCCTATACCTATACGGGTATATGTATATTATATCTATTCTATTTATTCTTGTCAAGGTGCAATAAAAAAAGCAGTCAAAAGACTGCCCTTACGATCAAACCTGCTATTTTATTGCATATTCGCAAAACGTTCGACCGCTTTGGTAAAGCTCTCGATCGTTTTGTCGGCGTCTCCGTGTTCGATGCCGTCCTTTACGCAATGCTTAATGTGACCCTCTAACACAACCTGACCGGCCTTGTGTAGAGCCGATTTTGCCGCGTTGATTTGGGAGAGGATATCCTCGCAGGGGACATCTTCATCAATCATTCTGTCGATGGCCTGCACCTGACCGATGATCTTTTTGAGCCTTCGATGCAGATTTTCAGCGTCCATACACTGTTTCATAACAAACCTCCCTGCCAACCAGCGCATTTATTATAACAAATCGAGGAAGGAATGTCAATTTTCGGTTGTATTCCTTCCCTGTCGGCGGCAAAGTGGACCCGAAGGGCCGCGAGATGGAAGCGAGAAGGGCGCACCGTCGAAAGTCGCTTGAATCGTTTTGGCCAAAGCTGTGCGCCCTTCCTGATTAGCGTTTGCAAATCGAAGGCTTAATCCTCGCCGGGTTCCTCATCCTGCAATGCGTCGTATCCGCGCTCTCCGGTTCGGATTTTTACAACGTCCTCTACATCATACAGGAAGATCTTTCCATCGCCGAAGTTGCCGGTATAAAGCGTTTCCTGCACGGTCTTAATAAGGGTCTCGACCGGAATCTTGCAAACGACAATGTCAATTTTGACCTTGGGCAACAACCGGGAGGAAACCGGACTGCCTCTGAAGTAGATGGCATGCCCCTTTTGTGCGCCGTAGCCGAAGACATTGGTAACGGTGATGCCGGTGACGCCCAACCCATCCAGCGCCTCTTGCAACAGCGAGAATTTATTCTGGTTGGTCAGGATGGTCACCTTGGTGATTTTTGCGCCGCGCGTCTCGTGATGCTCGACCGGAACTGCCTGTTCTAGGCTGACGGCCGGTTTTTCAGGTGTAGCGCGATTCGCCGGCATATCGTCGCCCTCAATGGCTTCTGCGACAAGGGCGAAGTCGGGATATGCCACATTGCCATGCTCCCCGATATCCAGCCCTTGGACCTCCTCATCGCGTGAGACGCGGATGCCGACCGTCTTTTTCAGAAGAAGCCAGACAAGCGCCGAGGACCCAAAGGCAAAGGCACCGATGGCCAGCGTACCCAACAATTGCACGCCCAAAAGTCGGAATCCGCCGCCGTAGAAAAGGCCGTTGGTGGCTGAAAGTGTTGTCACGCCTTCCTTTGCAAAGAGTCCGACGCAGAGCGTTCCAAAAACGCCGCAACACAGATGCACCGAGGTCGCGCCAACCGGGTCGTCGATCCCCCGTTTGTCAAAGAACATAACTGCAAAGACGACCAGCACGCCGGACAACGCGCCGATAAGCAACGATGCTTCGATCGTAACATAGGCGCACCCGCCCGTAATGCCGACAAGCCCGGCAAGACAGCCGTTGATCGTCATGCCCAGATCCGGCTTTTTCAGCACAATCCAGGAGGTGGCAGTCGAGGTCAGCACCGCCGCAATTGCAGAGGTATTGGTCGTCATCAGGATATGGAAGACATCGGTTGGGTTTTGGAAACTCATGGTAGAGCCAGGGTTGAACCCGAACCAGCCCAGCCAGAGTACGAACAGGCCGATGACAGCCAGCGACATACTGTGCCCGGGGATGGCTTTGGGTTTGCCATCCTTGCCGTATTTTCCGATGCGCGGCCCCAAGAGCATTGCGCCGGCCAGCGCCGCCCATCCGCCGAGGGAGTGGACAACCGCGTCGCCTGCAAAGTCCTGAAAGCCCAGATCGGCCAGCCAGCCGCCGCCCCAGACCCAATGCCCGACGATCGGATAAATCACAAGGGTCAAAACGAAGGAAAACAGAATAAAGGAAATATATTTGACCCGCTCGGCCACAGCGCCCGAAACGATGGTCGCGGCCGTACCGCAGAAAACGAGCTGGAAGAAGAATTTCCCCCAGAAGGGCACCGACGAGGTCAAGGTCCCGTCATAAAAAGACAGATCGCTGTTCCCCAAAATAAAGAGATGCTCGGTCCCAAGGATCGGATGATCGCCGCCAAACATCAGGCCCCAGCCTAAAAGCAGAAACCCCAGCGATGAAACGGCGAATACGATAAAGTTTTTCGACAAGATGTTGACGGTATTCTTCGATCTGGCAAAGCCGGCCTCGACGCTGGCAAACCCCAGATTCATAAAGAAGACAAGGATCGCCGCCAGGAATACCCATAGTGTATCAATGAGAGAAAATTCCATACAATGCACCCCCAAAAACGAATATAAAATAAAAAACAGGACAAAGGCGCTTCCCGGGAACGCCTTTGTCCTGTTGTCATCATTATATCGCGACTGCAAAGGATTGTCAATCGCTTGGGAAAAATTTTGATAAATTTACAGGGTAACGCCAAATTAATCCTCCAAATTTTACAAAATTGACAAAAATCTTTTCTTGATTATATACCGTTTCCCTGTTCAAACACAAAAAGTTTTAACACCACCGTCTTTTTGACCGATTTTCTAACAGACTAGAAAAGAAAAGCTTCTTCTAAAGGAAGCGTTTATCAATTCTATTCAAAGACAATTGCTTTATAGATTGTGTTTTCGTAATGATTGACCGCCGATTATCGCATCAGACAGGTTTTTTATACCTTTCTTTCAGCAAAATTTGCTCGACTTGCCGCGATTTTATGAAATTCTAAGAAAATAGTCCGGAACCTTTTTTTGCTACTTACGTATACTGAAAATAGAGAAAGTCGACAAAACAAGGCTTTCGCCAAAGGCGGTGACAGTTATGCGGAAAAAGAACAGTGTGAAAGGAACGCTTGCGGTCGCGTTCGGTGTCGGCCTGTTGTTCGCCAGCTTTCTCCCGGCGCAGTGCCTGGTGATCCTGCTTGCGATCGCCGTTATTGTTTTGGGCATTTCCTGCAGTAGCAACAACAAATGTTAGATGGAGGTATCGGTCATGAAAGTAGTCGTTGTCAAGAGCCCGAAATTTTTTAGTGGAATTTTGCGTTTGTTCTTCGGAATCAAAAAGGATAAGGAATAAGATGATACATAAAAAGCAGGAGGCAATCCCTCCTGCTTTTTGATCTATAGATTGACGCCACAAGCGCAAAATGTTACAATAATCATACCTTTCTCAAGAAAGGTTGCCCCTCTTAGCCATGACACGTAAAGGAGCAACCTCTACATAAATCTGCTTTACGCAATGAAAGAAAAGGCAAATTTGCGGCCATTCGTTCTCGTAGGTTGCCTCGACACTAGTATGATGACAATTTTAAGTGAAACCTCGTTAGAAAGAAGGTGTTATGTTGCTTCAGTTCATCTGTTATGAAAAATGCTCAACTTGCCAAAAAGCGAAGGCCTGGCTAGACAAACATGGTATTGTATACCAATCGCGCTCAATCAAAACAGATAATCCAACCTATGCCGAGCTAAAAACTTGGTATCAAATGAGCGGCTTGCCGTTAAAACGATTTTTTAATACCAGCGGTCTACTATACAAATCATTGGAGCTCAAGGACAAGCTCCCGTCGCTCGGCGAAACGGAGCAATTGCATTTGCTCGCAAGCGATGG
>CASFAP010000135.1 GCA_949292695.1 uncultured Eubacteriales bacterium
AATATCAATATCCCGAAAGATGTGATAAATATTGGGGCACGTGCATTTTGTAGGTGCACGAGCCTTACCAATATCACTATTCCAGATGGCTTGACAAGTATTGAGTGGGGGACATTTTCAAGTTGCTCATGCTTGGCCAGCATCGAAATTCCAAACGGAGTAACCTCTATTGAGCGCCAAGCATTTTATGGTTGCAGTAATCTTACTAGTGTCGTCGTCCCTGATAGCGTGACTGCTATCGGCTTAGCCGCTTTTTACGGGACGGGACTGAAGGAGATTACATTACCGTTTATTGGATCTGAATTAAACTCGCCGCAAAATACTTTTTTCGGTATGATTTTTGCACAAGAACTTTCATATGATGGTAGCGTGGTACCATCGACTTATTATAACGCTTACAAGCAGATTCCTTCAACTTTAAAAAAAGTCACCATTACAGGCGGCGCCAGAATTGATGAAAACGCTTTTTATAAATGTAGCACTATTGAAGAAATAATCATAGAGGATGGAGTCAGGGCAATTTCCCCGGATGCTTTTGCCTACTGTACCAATTTACGATCTATCACCATCCCGGAAAGTGTAAAAGAAATCGGATATAACGCTTTTTTTCACTGTGATCTTTTAACTATAAAAGGGTACCGGAATTCGCAGGCCGATACATTTGCTCGGCATAACGATATTCCCATAGAATATCTTGACGAAGGTCCTTGCAATCACAGCTTCGGAGGATGGGAGACGACCCAAAAAGCAACCTGTACAACTGCTGGGACACAGGAACGTACCTGCTCGATTTGCGGGCAAAAAGAAACACATAGCATTTTGGCTACAGGTCACAGCTTCAGCGGTTGGAAGGTGACAAAAGAGGCAACTTGCACCTTCGGCGGAACCGAAACACGGAACTGTTTGAAATGCGGTCAAAGCGAGAGTCGTACTACAAATCCGCTCGGCCACAGCTTTGCCTCGACGACGGTAACCAAACAGCCTGCTTGTACCGATACCGGCATTGAAAGCGGGACCTGTATCCGTTGCGGTCAGACGACTACGCAGGCCATCCCGGCCACCGGTCACATTTTCGGGTCCTGGCAACAGACGAAAGCGGCGACCTGCACCGAAAAGGGAATAGAGGAGCGCGTTTGCTCGGCTTGCTTGCAGACGGAAACGCGTGAGACACAGGTGCTTGGCCACGATTTTGAAAATCCGGTAATCGTCAAAGAGGCGACGATCAGTACCACAGGGCTAATGGAGGGAAAATGCAAACGTTGCGGTGAGAACACGCAGGAAATAATTCCCTGCCGTGCCGAAGACCCGGTGACCGGTATTTCAGTGGAAGCCGAACAGGGGGTCTTCAGCGAGGGAACAATTACCGAATTTTCGGAGATCGGCGAGAGCGACGCCTCTTTCGAGAGTTTGAAAAACGCATTAACTGATTATGGAAACAGATTTAAGGCGTATCGGATAGACTTCAGTAATGCTCCAAATGGCAAATATATTCTAATTTTACCAAACGCCATAAAGCTTGTAGCAGACAGCGCGGCGGTTTATCTGGTTGCGGATGATGGCAATGTGACCGAAAAAGAATTTACAATTGATAGCGACGGGAATTTCGTTGTCAGTACTGACGTGGCGGGAATATACGCCGTCTTGGATAAGAATTCCTCTGCAAGTAGCGAATTGGCAAACGGAGACGCCACCCTATCAACGACAGATAAAAACAGCATCGGCATTTGGATCATGATCGCCATTTTGGTGGCAATGATTGCTATTGCGGGAGCGGCAATCGCCGTGATATACAGGAAGAAGAAAAGAAATTTCTAAAGCAACCCGCCGGGGTGTAATCATTTACGCCCCGGCGGGTTTTATTTGCATATCTTTCCGGCGGCTATTCCGCCGCCCTTGCTACGGATGTTCTTCGATCCACACCCACTTCAGCTAATGTCTGGCCAGTTGCATTCGGTTAAATCCACGAACCGTTTCAGCGGCCCAAAAGTGTTGCCCCGTTCGCCGGTCGATTTCAGGAAAATGGTCCGTCCGGCCTCTTTGTTTAGCCACGGCACACTGCCTGTCTGTTATTATAAGCGCCGGTTTGATCTCTACAAGTTCTCGGACAATGCCGCAGATTCAGCCGAATGCCTGCTCTTCCTAAAATATTCTTTCGATTAATAAAAATGTATCTTATATGCAAAGTCTCTGTGAATGGGTCAGAATTGAAGACTTGAAACAAAACCGCGCCATCTACGCCAACTGTTGCAAAAACCTTTCAATAGAATCGTCGTCCTTTGCATCAAGGTCGCAGGGCTTTTGGTAAAGTGTCCAGTTTTCGGTATGAAACGCCGTTTCGCCTGGGGCAACGGTTTTGAATTCCGAGAGGGTTTCAATCTCAGTAAACAGCGCGCAGGAATAGGTCTCAAAAGAGACGCCGCCGTCAGGGTACCGGCCATCGGGGTGGTTGGCGGCGTATTGGACGCGGAAGACGGTCTCGCCCAAAAGATAATAGGCTGTTCCGCTGTGATTGTCGAAGCCGAGTTTGAGCGCGCGATCGATGGGCTTTTGCTGGATCGTCGCATAGCGCCCGCCGAGGTAGATTCGCTCATCCCGCAGGTCGGTGTAGGGCCATACGGCAATGACACGATTATGCAACAAGCCGGTGTCGTGCGTGTTCAGTGGAATGATTTCGGTGCCGCCTTGCGCGGCGACCGTCAGCGCCCAGACGGAGAACTGCTTTTCCTCTTTTGAAAGATTGGTGACGCGGTGGCGCACCTGCATTTGCGGGCGGGTCTCATCGAGGACGAGCTCGATTTCATGGGCGACACCGTTTTCCAGTTGAGGCGCAGGGGTGAATACGGCGCCCGCGTCGGTCAGGCGGTATTCGACCGGCTTGCAGTCGGGGTAATAGGTGTCGGGATAGGTTTCAGGCGAAATCCACAGACGGTGCCCACCGAAATTGTTCCAGGTTGCGCCGGGGTAAAAATGCCGGTCGAAGGCCTCGCCCGAAAGGGGTTCAAAGGAATCCTTTTGGGTATTCATGATGTTTTCTCCGCCTGGAAAGGAAAAGGAAACAATGCGAGGACCGATGTCGAGGGTGACGACGGCTTCCACTGCGCCATTTGTCAATTGCAGACATTTACCATAATCGAGAAAAGATGCGAGCACATTTGTTTGTAACATAAAAGTTCCTCCTAATATTTGATGGGCCGGAAAGTGAACTCCGCGCCACAGGGTAACGGTTTTTTGAGCGCCAAAGCGTATTGGTCGGACGCGCTGGCTTCCAGAGAAAAGAGGGCTCTTGAGGCTTCGCTAAGTGCATCAGCGTCGCGTTTGCGCACGAGGATCGGAAGCGTGCTTACCTTTGCAATCCGGCGGAGCAATTCCGCGCCCTGTTCGTTAAAGCCCAGAACTCGCAAATAGGGGACTTTCGCCCCGAAATAACGGCTGTCGATTCCAAGAAAGGCGCTGAGAATCAGGCG
The DNA here is from genome assembly GCA_949292695.1 of uncultured Eubacteriales bacterium. Classification (GTDB taxonomy): domain Bacteria; phylum Bacillota; class Clostridia; order Oscillospirales; family Acutalibacteraceae; genus CANQSG01. The sequence goes on from CASFAP010000135.1 coordinate 3,465, forward strand.
GCGAATGCGGGCGTGGGAATATCGCTTGGATTTTATTTGATGCAACAATTCCGATATGTTGGTCGCGTTCTGCGCGGCCTGGAACATCCTGTTTTCGAGCCCTTCGCTGATGTCAGGGAGCCGCGCAAAATCCGCGCAGGAGAGGGTGCGGAGCTTGGAAAGTATTGCCCCTTCGAGCCGGGCGCCGTTGGCGATGGCGCCCTCGTCGACCGCCTGTGTTAAAATTTGAAAGGCCGCAGGCGGCATCCAGGATTCGCAGTTTTTAACTTGTCCGTCCCGGATTTTCCCTCTTAAAAAAGAAGCTGAGACACCACCTTGCGAAGGCGTCGGCGCGTCATGCGCCGCACCGGTGCGGGGATAGGCGCGTGCGCTTGCAGAAAAGCCGAACTTTTGCATCGCGCATAGATAGCTGACGGCCAAAGTATTATTCGGTTGCGCCAAAAGCTCTGCAAAGGAATCGCCGGCCATTTCTTTCAGGGCGAGGCTTCGTGCCTTTGCGTAGGAATACCCCTGCCGCAGGAACTGCCTGCAGATATCATGCAGACTTGGGGACCCTAGGATGGACGCGCAATCCAACAAAGGCGAAATTTGCCCGCATTCACTGCCAAAAGCTACGGTGTCGATGACGCCAATATCCTGCATAAGACTAATGCCGCCGTCGGCAAAGTTCTGTGCGGATGACATCGCCCAAGGCAGGGGCAATAAAATGCATAGATCGGCGCCGCACCGCAGGGCCATTTGGGCCCGGTAGGAGACGGGCAGGAGGGCCACTTCGCCGCGCTGAACAAAATTCCCGCTCATGATGCAAACGATCGTATCGCCGCCGTCATCGCGGATTCGATTTAAAAGCGTTTGATGCGCATTATGGAAGGGGTTGAATTCGGCGATCACGCCAACCGTCGACAGGATGACCACTTTCTTTCGTGAAAAGCCTTGAAAAACCTTGGAAAATCATGTATGATAGAATAGCTATGCATAGGACGGTTTTTCTATATGATACCTGATTTTATACCGTTATGCAACAACCATTTTTGCAAATGCTTTCAAGACTGGAAGGAGTATTAAAATGAAAATTTTCGTCGTCAATGCGGGAAGTTCGTCTTTAAAATATCAGCTGATTGATATGGATAACGAACAGATGCTAGCCAAAGGGGTCTGCGAGCGGATCGGTGCTGGCGGTGCAATTCAGCATAAAGCCGCCGACGGCCGAACGTATCATGCGGAAGTCGAAATGCCGACCCATAGCGAGGCCTTCCAGCAGGTCGTTTACGCCCTCACCAAGAGTGAGGCTAGCGTAATTTCATCGCTTGACGAGATCGCCGCGATTGGGCACCGCGTCGTGCAGGGCGGCAGTCTGTTTTCAAAATCGGTTCTGGTCGATGAATCGGTAATTGAAAAGATCGAAAGCCTCAACGAGCTGGCGCCGCTACATAACCCAGCGCATGTCTTGGGAATTCGGGCTTGCATTCGGGCGTTTGGAGAGAAAACGCCGCAGGCCGTCGTATTTGATACGGCATTCCATCAGACGATGGAGCAGAAGGTCTATATGTATGCGCTTCCGTATGAATATTATGAGAAATACGGCGTCCGCCGCTATGGTGCGCACGGCACTTCGCATCGCTTTGTCAGCGACCGTTGCGCCGATCTCATGGGAAAACCGAAAAAGGATCTCAAGATTATTACCTGCCATCTGGGCAACGGCTGTTCGATTACGGCGATTAAGAATGGCGTCTGTTATGATACCTCCATGGGCTTTACACCGCTTGACGGCATGATGATGGGAACGCGTTCTGGCGCACTCGATCCGTCGGTTTTGACCTTTATCGCCGAAAAAGAGAATATGACGCCGCACGACATCTCCGAGCTTTGCAACAAGCGTTCTGGCGCTTTGGGCATTTCGGGGCTCTCGAACGACAATCGCGACCTGGCCGAGGCCGCGGCGGCCGGCAATCGTCGCGCGCAGTTAGCGCTCGATATGCAACGTTACCAGATCGTTAAATTTATCGGCGCATATGCGGCGGCTATGAATGGGCTTGACGCCATCGTTTTTACAGGCGGCATTGGAGAAAACAACCCCGACCTGCGCGAAAAAATCTGCAATGAGATCTCCTGCTTTGGAATGGCCTGCGATGAGAATACCAATCATCTAAGGGGCAAGGAAGTCCGTATTTCAACCGCGGATTCCAAGGTCGCTGTTTATGTCATCCCGACCAACGAAGAATTGGTGATCGCGCGCGACACCCTCGCACTCATTTCAAAATAAAATCGGAGGGAAGCTCTATGAA